>JBNGDZ010000543.1:0-1424 GCA_049975765.1 Armatimonadota bacterium | reverse complement strand
TCCGGTGACGTGCCCGGAGGACTATCTCACCGTGCGGCCCATCGTCGCGGCGCTGGGGGCTGTGGAGGAGCATGATATCACCTTCCTGCGGCTGATGCCGGCCGAGTGCCGCCCGCCGGAGCTGCGGGAGGCGGAGGGTGAGATCATGCAGTGGCCGGAGTGTGACGCGATGCCGGGTGCGTGCCGCTGCCAGGCGGTGGCGGCCGAGTCCCGGGTGCACGAGATCATTGAGGCCGCGCACCGCCATGACATCATCGTCATGGCCAGCAGCGGGCGGCGTGGCCTGCGCCGAGCGTTCTTCGGCTCTCTTGCCGAGGACGTCGCTCAGCGGACTCCCCGCACCATGCTCCTGGTCAGCGGCGGCCTGGAATCGCGCTCCCTCGAGGAGATGACAATGGCGAGCCGAAACCCGTGAGTGGCTCGCCGCAGACACCGATCGGAGGACCGAGCAATGGAGGATGCGCGCATCGCAGCGAAGATCAATAACCTGGGGATGGATCGCTACGAGGCCATGGAGCTGGTGGCGCAGTGGGGCATCGGCGGAGTGCACCTCACCGCCTCGGGGCCCTTCGCCCCCGAGAACCTGACCCGGCGGCAGCGCAGGGACCTGGTCAGGCACGTGGAGTCCCTGGGGCTGACCATCTCCGCGATCATGCGCTGGGGCGGCGGCGTGGACCTGTGCGAGGAGGAGGACTGGGAGGAGAACGTGGAGGAGGGCAAGCGTCTGCTGGAGCTGGCCGCGGATCTGGAGTGCGGCATCTGGGGCGCGCATGTGGGCGTGATGCCCTGGGAGACCTCCGATCCGGGCTGGCAGAACATGGTCCGCGCTATGGAGGTCCTCGGGGAGCACGGGGAGAGCGTCGGGGCCTGCGTGGCCATTGAGATGGGCCCCGAGCCGCCGAGGATCGTCCGCCGACTCATCGAGACCGTCGGCAGCGAGGCAATTCGCGTGAACTACGATCCGGCAAACCTGATCATCTGGCCCTCCCTGCTGGCGCAGCGCAGCGGCGAGGAGTACGACAGGGAGTGCGCGCTGGAGCAGTATGAGCCGGTGGAGGGCGCGAGGACCCTCGGCGAGTTCGTGGTTCACTGCCACGCCAAGGACGCCATCGTGCAGGAGGACGGGCAGTACCTGGAGGTGCCGCTGGGGACGGGCTGGGTGGACTTCGAGCGCTGGGTGTCGCTGCTCGATGACGAGGCCGGCTACGAGGGCTTCTACGCCATCGAGCGCGAGGTGGGCGACGATCCCGTCGGCGACATCCGCCGGGCGGTGGAGTTCCTGCGCTCGATCTGACTCCATCGGACGACGCGCCAGTAGGGCCGTCGCCTGCCACGGGCGGCGGCTCCTTCGCGTGCGGGGCAGGTCCCTCAGCGCCGCGGCGGGAAGCCCCGCCTGCTATCAGCAGCAGAGGAGTGCTCAGGGA
>JBNGDZ010000542.1:0-3403 GCA_049975765.1 Armatimonadota bacterium | reverse complement strand
GACGCATCCAGATCTGGGTTGGGGATCATGGAGGGGTTGACGTCCGGCGCTATTCTGTATATTATATTGGATATAGGCACTCGACGCAGGGGAGGAGCTACCATGATCGCAGATGGTGATCAGCATGACGGCACAGGTGAGGGAGCGGTGACCGCCCGCCGCAGCATTCCGCCCACCATATCTGAGTCTATAGCCGACGCCCTCCGGGAGCAGATCCTGGCCGGTGAACTGCCCCCTGGGACCCACCTCAAAGAGGAGGAGGTCGCCCAGCAATTCGACGTGAGCGTGGCCCCCGTGAGGGAGGCCCTGCGGCAGATCGCGGCCGACGGGCTGGTGGACGTGCGGGCGCGACGCGGGGCGTTCGTCGCCGAACTGGATGTGGACGACTTCAGGGAGCTCACGGAGATGCGGGAGGGACTGGAGCTGATCGCATTCGGGCGCCTCGCTACGCGCATCACAGACCAGGACATGGCCCGCCTCACCGAGCACCACGAGGGCTACCGCGACGGCGTACTTGAGGGCCGCTACCGCGATGCGGTGCGAGCGGACCTGGCCTTCCACGATTACGTTGCCGACCGCAGCGGCAACAGCCGCCTGGCGGAGGCCATCCAGAGGATCTCGACCTTAAGGTTCCACTTCAACCTCTGGCGCGTGGCCAGCAGTGGCGCCAGCGACGACGTCGAGCGCCACGGAAGCTCCCAAGTGGCTGTCTCTCACCTGCCTCTTCTTGAGGCTCTGGACAGTGGCGATCCCGAGAGGGCTGAGAAGGCCGTCCGAGAGCACATCCGTCGCGCCTTCGAAGCGACACTGGACGTCATCAGACAGCGAGAGAGCATGCACAGGCACAAGAATGAGGAGTGAATGCCGCCCCGAGAGGCCTGGCAAAGCCAGCAAGAGATGACCGCCGTTTGAGCCTCAGGGCGCACCGAAACGGCCGGACTGCTGGCCGCAGATACACGGCCGTTGACGCACACCGTTGAGGGTGCGAAGGAGGAAGACCGATGTCCCGGCGCAAAGGCTTCACGCTGATCGAGCTGTTGGTGGTGATCGCGATTATCGCGATCCTGGCAGCGATCCTGTTCCCCGTGTTCTCGCGGGCTAGGGAGAAGGCACGCCAGACCGCGTGCCTGTCGAACGTCAAGCAGCTTGGGCTGGCTTTCACGATGTACTCCAGTGACTACGACGAGTGTTTGGTGGGCACGTGGACAGGCTATCCACAGACGATGTGGGCGCATCTGCTGTACCCCTACGTGAAGAACAAGCAGATCTTCAACTGCCCCTCGGACGAGTACAAGATCGAGTGGACAGGCGGAATGGACCCCGACACGGGCGCGGCTGATCGCCGCACCGCGTGCGGCTACAACACCAGTACGGGCTACACGAACGGTGTCATAGACCCCGCGCCAGATGCCCACGGGCCGGGGCGCTCGTATAGGTTTGGCGCGGTGCCGATGTCGGCCATTGCGGCCCCCGGCCGAGTGCATCTGGCTGGGAGACAGCCGGTTCTATGTGCCGTCGCGGTACGGGTACACCATCCGGGATACCATTAGCGCCAACAACTGGTACGCGCGTCCGAATCCGCGTCATAATGAGGGAGCGAACATCTCATTCTGCGACGGCCATGCCAAGTGGTTCACGATGAGCTTCCTCATGTCCGACGAGGCCGGGCCGCTGTGGTACATGGACAACGAGAACCATCTACCCTGAGGGCAACTGCTACGTCCGTCGCGGGCCTGACGTGAGGCTCCGATGTGGGATGGCAGGGCGTTCGCAACTTGAGCCGCTGGCCACCGGTCTCACGGTGGCCAGTGGCCCTTGTGTTGCCGCCGGACCGGCCCTGAGCTACGACGCAGGCGCGCGGCATGCTGTGCCGCGGTCGCGACGATCTGTGTTCTCTGGTACCGAGCGGAGAGGAGAGCACCATGGGCAGGCTCGAGCCACAAAGAGGCTGGCGGCCGATCACAGTGACCCTCGCGGGGCTGCTGTTGCTGCCCGTTGCGATGCCGAGAGGAGCGGTATCGATGGCCGACACGCAGAGTGCAGCGGACGATACTCCGCAGTGAAGCTTCACGATGAGTGCGACCTCATGGCCGCGGTGCATCCCGTATGCGTGGCGGGCGTGGCATCGCCATCAGCTACGTGGTTTGGCCGGCGGGTCACCCTCTGTCGTAGTCGAGGAGGATGTCGATCCAGGACGTCCGGAAGGCCGGCTCAAGGTCGCGGTGGTCGGTGGAGTACACGAGGCGGATGGTGTTGGTGCCAAGCTGCAGCCACTCCGCCTCGAAGGGAACGCGATGCTCGCCGCGCCGCCACCAGTCTGACTCCGCCACGAACCTCCCCCCCGCGTCTGCGACCAGCCCCGGCGCGCGCTCCTCCAGCCAGTAGATCGGCGGCTCGATGGCCTGCTCCTCGGGCGTGCCTCCCTCAAGGGTGATCGGCCCATGATCGTTGACATAGATCTGCAGCGTCTCGCCGTCTCTGAGGCCGCGCGAGTAGAAGACCAGCGTGCCATCGACGGTGTGGCCGGCCGCGCGCGCCTCGTGAATGTCATCGGCGATGCGTAGCTCCACCGATGACTCCGCCGTGAACGGCGGCTCCTCGGGCAGGTCGAAGCTGACGGGGATGTAGGGCTCGACATCCACCGTGTAGTGCTTGTCGGCGTACTTCACCTTCTCTGGATCGGCCAGGTCGCTGTACCACGGGCGCTTCGCCCACTCCGTCCCCATCGATCCGGCCACCTCGATTCCGTCCACGCCGGCCCGGTGATACATCAGCGCCTGGGCGAAGAACATGCCCTGAGTCTTGGGCTTGGTGTACCGCCTGACGCCCTGTCTCTCGTCCTCGGGGGTGAGGTCGGTGGTGACGTAGCCGAGGAAGTGCAGGATGAAGCCCCAGACTCTCGTGCCCGTCTCCCGGCCGAGCTGCACGAACTCGTCGATCCGGAGGTCGAACTTGCGCCCCGACCTCAGGCGGGTGGGCACGATGATGTCCACCAGGCCCTCGCGCATCCACGTTCGCCAGTCCAGGCCCAGCTCCAGGGCGTTACGGTGCGGCAGCTCCACGATCAGCTCGATCTCCCGGTTCTGCTGCTCGCCGACCTCGTCGAGCATCGCGCGGACGTCGCGGATGAACTGCGTGCCGATGGCCGGGTCGGGGTCCTCGAAGTGCGGCGGGTAGACGGTGAAGTCCACCATCACGGCGTCCACACCCTTCTCAGCCACCTCCCGCAGCACCGCCAGCTTGAAGTCCCGCACCTCCTGGTACTTGAAGTCAAGGTGCGTGGTAGGCCCGGGAATCCGGTACTCCGGGTGCTGCTTATTGAATGAGCCGTAACTACTCACCTTGAGGTGTCAGGTGCGTTGTAGGAGGAGGTTCTCGTCAATAGAGGGGCCGACGGCATCGG
>JBNGDZ010000541.1:0-3414 GCA_049975765.1 Armatimonadota bacterium | reverse complement strand
TTTTCAGGCCTCCACCCGGGTCATCGCCACCGCGAACGAGATGATGGATGAGGTTGTGCGGCTCATCAGGACGTAGCGATAGCGAGCGGCGGACATCCATCGAGAGACCGCGCCGGAACGGTTCTTGCTGAGACAGGGACTGAAAGGGGCGCCTTATGATCCGCCTGACGGGACTCAATGGCAGAGAGGTCGTCCTCAACGCTCTGCTGGTGGAGCGCATCGAGGGCGTGCCCGACACCGTCATCACCCTCACCACAGGCAATAGCTACGTGGTGCGGGAGAGCGTGGACGAGGTCATCGAGCGCGCCGTCGCGTACCTCCGCTCGCTGCGGGGCGAGGACGGTGCCAGTCCCGTTGAGGTCGCCCAGTGGGGCCGCGTCTCATGACCGGAGCGGGCCGGTGACACACCAGGGAGAGGGAGCACTCAGCCTGTGAACGTCGGGACTATCATCGGTCTGACCGTGGCCTTCGTGTTCATCCTCGGCTCCGTCGCGGTCGAGGGTGGCCACCTCTCGGCGCTGGTCAACGTGCCGGCCGCCATGATCGTCTTCGGCGGCACCTTCGGGGCCACCATCGTCACCGCGCGCATTCAGGACGTACTGAACCTTCCCAGAGCGCTCCTGCAGGCCTTCCTGTCAGACGTAGCCGACCCGGTTGAGGTCAGCCAGCGGCTCGTGGACATGGCTCGACTGGCCCGCCGTGAGGGCTTCCTGGGTCTGGAGAAGGAGATCGCCGAAGTGCGCAGCGCCAACCCGTTCATGGCCAAGGCCCTCCAGCTTGTCGCCGACGGCACACCGCCGGAGACGGTTACCGGCCTCCTGGAGACGGAGCTGGCGCAGATCGCCGATCGCCACGCCACGGGCGCGCAACTGATGATGACCATGGGAGGGCTGGCGCCGACGCTCGGGGTCACCGGGACTGTCATGGGCCTGGTGCACATGATGAGCAGGATCGATGACCCCAGCTCCATGGGTCCGGCCATCGCGTCCGCCTTCCTGGCCACGCTCTACGGGGTGGCGTCGGCGAACGTCATCTTCATCCCGCTGGGCGACAAGCTCAAGACCGTCAGCCGGGCCGAGCAGCATGTCTGCCGCATCGTCATCGAGGGTGTTCGGGCCATCCAGCGCGGCGACAGCCCCATCGTCGTCGCGGAGGCCCTGCGAAGCTTCCTGCCACCAAGCGGGCGGGGCAAGCTGGAGGCGGCAGGCGGCGCCGCGGCGGAAGCGGAGGTCGAGGCCGGTGAGCGGGCAGCCTGACGCTGAGCAACAGGGCGCGAACCTGGAGCGCTGGCTCATCACCTACGCCGACATGATCACGCTGCTGATGGCCTTCTTCATCATGCTCTACGCGATGTCGGTGATGGACCTCAAGAAGTTCGAGGCGCTGAGGGGAGCGGTGACCAGCGCCTTCGGGGGTGCGCCGGTCGCCGCCGCTGACGCCGGGTTCCTCGCTGGTGGCACGGGCCTGCTTGGCGGGGGCGGAAGCCTCATCGCCAACAGCGCCACGCTGGCCAACCGCATCTCACGCCAGATCGACACCGGCCTGCGCGAGGCGCTGAAGGATCACGTAAAGGTCACGCACGACGCAGGGCTGGTGACCGTGACCATGAAGGCCGACAGCATCCTGTTCCCGGCGGGGGAGGCGAGGCTGGCTCCGGGCATGCGCGAGCTGCTCGACGTGGTCGGACCAACCCTCGCCGCCAGCGGCGCCACGCTGCTGGTGGAGGGACACACCTGCGATCTGCCCATCAGCACCAGCCGTTTCCCGTCGAACTGGGAGCTTTCGGCGCAGCGCGCCACCAACGTCATGGTGCACCTGATCCGGCACTGCGGCGTTTCGCCCCGCCGCATCTCCGCCGTGGGCTTCGCCGACACCAGGCCGCTGGTGCCCAATGAGGGCGAAGGTCAGCGAGCGCGCAACCGGCGCGTGGACATCGTGGTGCTGGCGAGCAGCGCGAGGCACCTCGGCTCCGCGTCAACCGCCGCGGATGGCGACCATGACGCACGCCCGCAGCCGGTCAGGCTGGTGCCGCGTGTGGACATCACGGCAGGTCGTCTGCCTTCGACCGGTGGCTCGGGGCCCGAGGCCGAGTCCGCGATGCTTCGCGCCCGGAACCTGCACTCGACGGACTGAACACAGCCGGCCAAGCCACACGGAGGGGAGTTCGACCGAATGAGACAACGCGGAGCGCGACGGGGAAGCCTGCTCACGAAGGTCAGCCTGCTGCTGCTGGGCGTGGGCACGCTGCTGGCCGGCGCGGCCTTCGCCTGGAGCAAGTTCAGGCCCGACGCGGCCCCGTCTCAGCAAGAGAGCACGCAGCCCGCCGAGCTGGAGCTGCAGACCTTCAGCCTGGGCGAGTTCCTGGTGAATCTGGGCAGCGAGGATGGGACGCTCCGCTATCTCCAGACGGAGATCAGCGTCCTCGCCCTGCCCCCTGCGCACGCGCAGCACGAAAAGTCCGGCGGCCATGGACGCGGCTCGTCGGGGGAAGATGAACAGGAGCCCACCCTGGATGCCGCCAGCCGGCGCCTGGCGCGGGACACGGTCATCGAGGTACTCTCCAGCCAGAGCTTCGAGGCGCTGCGAGACACCACGGACCGAAGCAGCCTCAAGCGCCTCCTGGCGCAGAGACTCGATGAGACGCTCGAGGACTACACCGTCGAGGACGTGCTGTTTACGGCCTTCGTGATGCAGTAGGCCACGCGAGGGATGGCCAGAGAGGGAGGAACCGCAGGTGCCGGACGCAGCCGCCAGCGAGCAGCCCCAGGAGGAGATACAGCAGGAGGCCTCGGGTGTCAGGGCTGATCCCACGCCCGAGGCGCAGCCGGAGCGGGGCGACTCCGCGGCCCAGGCGGATGCCGAGCAGGGCGTGCATCGCCTTGACGGCGGGACAGCCGCCACCGGGGGGGAGGGCCGGGCGAGGTCCCCGTCAGGACCGGGCGAGCCGTGGGGCAACCTCCACCGCATGCTGGACGTGCCCCTGACCATGACGGTGGAGCTAGGCAGCACCGAGATGCCGCTGTCGGAGGTGCTGAAGCTGGAGACCGGCTCCGTCATCACCATCAACCGCCTGCCCGGTGAGCCCATCGAGCTGCTCATCAACGGCCGGGTCTTCGCGCGAGGCGAGGTCGTGGTCGTCAACGACACCTTCGGCTACCGCATCACTGAGTTGGTCGACGACGCGGAGGAGACGATCGAGATCGCAGGTACTGCGTAGCAGAGCCGGCATGCTGGGGCTGCCGACTCCGGCTGGGGCGGCTCCTCCGCACTCCACGCGCCCGAGCGTTGCCGCGGCCCGCATCTCCCGCGCAGGCCGGGCTTCGAGCCGCTGTTCGACGCGCAGGTCGGGCTTGCAGCATGGTGCTCGACGCGTAGGTCGGGCCTACAGCATGAGTCCGACGCGTAGGTCGGGGT
>JBNGDZ010000540.1:0-3424 GCA_049975765.1 Armatimonadota bacterium | reverse complement strand
GGGGACCCTGTACGCCCCCTACTGCTACGAGTGGAACTCCTTCGAGTGGGCCTTCGTCTCCAACCACCCCGTCGGAACGATGGATGAGTGGACGCAGGTGGAGGTCACCTTCGTCTCGCCGCACGACACCATGTTCGTGCATCCGCTCGCCTACATGGATGCCGCGAACTGCGAGGGCTGGGCGGACGACATCGTGGTGGAGAAGATCGCGGAGCCCGCGCAGGTCATCGCCGAGATCGAGGCCGCCGAGGAGCGCACCGATGACCAGAAGGAGATCCTTGCCCGCTGGTACGTCCAGCACGAGCAGATCGATCGCGCCCGGAAGCTGATGGAGGGCAGCACCGGTGAGACCAGAGCGGACATCGCCACCGTCATCGCTCGCGCCATCGAGCAGCCGTCCCGCCGTCAGCCCTACCTCGTCGAGGTCATCGCCTACGGCGGGCCGACATACTACGAGGGCGTCAAGACCTTCGGCGAGCTGACCGAGGGCCTGAGCCGAGAGGATGTCATGGACATCCTGGTGCAGGGGGTCGCGCATAATCCCGACTCCGAGCGCGCCGGACGGGCCTTTCACCTGGTGCTGACCGAGCACCTGCGGCCGGATGAGGAGCTGCTGACGGTCAATGCCATGCAGAATGAGGCCCAGCGCGTCCGGGCGGTGGTCGAGCGCGCCCTGGAGGCCCTGCCCGACGAGAGCGCCGCACGGCAGGAGGTCGAGATCGCCATGGATGAGGTCGAGGACCTGGAGCAGGAGGTCGCGCAGCGCCGGGAGAGTCTGGGCGAGTGCGTGGTGCGCCTGGGGGGCGAGGACATCACCGGCGAGACGCACGTGATCGTCGTGCCCGACGAGGCAACGGACCAGGAGATGTACGCCGCCCGGGACCTGCGCTACCACCTGGAGCTGATCACCGGCGACGAGCTGCCGATCCGCTTCGAGCGCTTCGCCTCAGGGCGCATCCCGATCTACGTCGGTCGCTGCGACGCCCTCGGCGGGACCGGCATCGACGTCGAGGGCCTGGGTGCTGAGGGAATCCACGTCCGCAGCGACGGGCCGGCTCTCTACCTCGCCGGCAACCGCCGCGGGGTGCTCTACGCCACCTACGTCTTCCTGGAGGACTTCCTGGGCTGCCGCTGGTTCACTCCTGAGTGCGCCACCTGGCCGACGGAGGGGGAGATCGAGCTGTCGGCGATCGACCACCGCTACATCCCGCCGCTGGAGTACCGAGCCACGGACTATCCCCGGTGCCGACCGGCCTCCTTCGCGCTGCGCAACCGGCTCAACGGCCAGCACCACCACCTGTCCGAGGAGCAGGGCGGGAAGATCAACTACCGCGGCTTCGTGCACACCTTCAACGCCCTGGTGCCGCCGCAGCAGTACTTCGCGGAGCACCCTGAGTACTACTCGGAGATCGACGGCGAGCGCGTCGGCCCCGACCGCACTCAGCTCTGCCTCACCAACCCGGACGTGCTGGACATCGCCACCGAGACGGTGCGGCGCTGGATCGAGGAGTCCCCGGACGCTGAGATCATCTCGGTGTCCCAGAACGACTGGCACAACTACTGCCAGTGCGAGGACTGCTCGGCGCTGGCCGAGCGCGAGGACAGCCAGGGGGGGCCGCTGCTTCACTTCGTCAACGCTATCGCCGAGCGCATTGAGGACGAGCATCCCGACGTCGCCATCGATACGCTGGCCTACCAGTACACCCGGAAGCCGCCCAGGCACGTGACGCCGCGCGACAACGTCATCGTGCGGCTGTGCTCGATCGAGTGCTGCTTCCTGCACCCGCTGGCCACCGACCCCTACAACGAAAGCTTCGTGGAGGACATCCGCGGCTGGGACCAGATCTGTGATCGGCTCTACATCTGGGACTACGTCATCAACTACCGGCACAGCATCTGCCCCTTCCCGAACCTGCGGGTGCTCAAGCCCAACATCAACTTCTTCATCGAGCACGGTGTGAAGGGCATCTACGAGGAGGCCTGCTACTTCACCCGCGGCTCGGAGCTGCAGGAGCTGCGCGGCTATATCCTCGCCAAGACGCTCTGGGACCCTGACTACGACACCGATACCGCCATCCGGGAGTTCTGCGATGCCTACTACGGCGAGGCAAGCCCGTTCATCCGCCGGTACCTGGACCTGATCCACGACCACGCCCTCAGCCAGGAAGATCTGCATATCCGCATCTACACAAACCCGCAGAGCTATCTCACCCAGGAGCTGCTGGCCGAGGCGGCGGAGCTGTTCGACCGGGCCGAGGCCGCGGTGGCCGGCGACGAGGAGGTGCTGCACCGCGTGCAGGTGGCCCGCCTGCCGGTGATGTACGCGCGGATCACGCTCGCCACCGGCGCCGAGTTCCAGCGAGAGGGGGACCGCCTGGTCCAGCGGGGTGACTTCAGCATCGCGGAGCTTGCGGATCGCTTCGAGCGCATTGCCCGCGAGGAGGGGATCACGCGGGTGGCCGAGGGCGGCCCCACGCCGGGCCTGGACGAGTGGCTGGAGTCGATACCTCGCGAGCCCCGCGAACTGGAGATCCAGACGCTGCGCAACGGCTCGATGCAGGTCGAGGTCCTTCCAGAGCTGGGCGGGCGGATGTGGGGGATGCAGCACCCTCGCTCGGGCCGCGAGCTGCTGTGGCGCGCCGGCGAGGAAGGCGCGTGGCAGCCGCGGGACAGCGGCTATGAGGAGTACAGCGGCTCTGAGTACAGGTCGCCGGGCTGGTCGGAGGCCTATGAGGTGGTGGAGGCCGGCGAGCGGCAGGTCACGTTGCAGGCCGACCTCGACAACGGTCTGCGCCTGACGCGGCACCTGGAGCTTGACGGGGAGCGGCCGCGGCTGCGCATCACCTCCACGCTCGAGAACGTGTCCGCCGGCGAGCGCGAGGCGTGCCTGCGCGCACACCCGCAGTTCGCGGTGACCTCCACCGCCAACGCCAGCGTCCACGTGCGCCAGGGCGATGACTGGAACGTCATCGAGCTGGCTCGCCCCGACAACCCCACCGGCGAGTTCAACGAGTGGCTCCGCGGTGAAGCCATGCCCGACGGGGTGTGGGCGGTCGTGGACTCCTCAGCCGACGTAGCGGTCGCGCAGCACTTTCGGCCCGATGAGGTCGGCCAGTGCCTGCTGAACTGGGATGGCGCGGAGGGGCGCGTGAACCTCGAGCTCTACTCGGTGCAGCGTACCCTCCAGCCGGGACAGTCCCTGCAGCTTCACCAGCAGTGGGAGGTGATCTCTCCGGCCTCAGAGCTTCAATGAGGCCGGAGAGAGGTCCGTCGGCCCGTGTTACTCTCGATTTAACACGAGTGGGCGTTCAGCGGAGCCGGGCTCTGGGTATGCTCAGGTCAGTGAACGGGGGATGGCAGGCCGAATCCGAACACCAGTGCCCCACCTCACGCAGCCTCCTGAGACAGGGGCGCAGCCCACAGG
>JBNGDZ010000539.1:0-3439 GCA_049975765.1 Armatimonadota bacterium | reverse complement strand
ACCCGCCTCCAGATGTTCACTTCCCCGTATCGGTGGCGGCCTCCTTCGAGGTTGCGCCGCGGCTCGCGCGACCCAGAGCCGGCTGAAGTGTACCGCTGACGCACTGCAGGAGGCAAACCATGCCGGGAGCGATTGCTGTACTGTGTGCGGCCGGCCTCGCGACAGCGGCGCTGGTCGCTGGCGAGTACGAGGGTGAGCACTGGGTTCGCGAGGGGGCCGGCACGAAGCAGGGACCGCTGCTGATGGGCGACGATCTGGCCGCGGAGCTCCAGTCCTTCTGCGCCGGTGTGGAGCCCGTTCAGGGCGACGTCAGCGAGGTCCTGGCGGTGCTGGACGCCGCGGAGGCCCCCGCCGAGGCCCGATGGCGGCTTCCCGCCCCGCCACCGGTGGATGAGGAGAGCTCATGGGTCTTCGTGCCGCCACTGGCGCAGGGCTGCCGCAACGCGACCGAGGGCACGGGCCACGGAAGCGTGGCCGCCGGCGAGCACCGGGGCGAGTTCATGATGCAGGTGCACGCCGAAGGCGCCGAACACCGCTGGGCGATGGCCAGTCCATGCGTAACCTTCACGCCGCCACGCGACGGGAGGGTCCGCTGCCGCATGGCGGTGGTCGTGCACGGCGTGGCGACGGCGGAGGCCTCCGCGGCAGGCGAGACGACTGCCGGGCTGAGGCCGTGGATCGCACACTGCCACCCCAAGGAGCACGGCCGATACAGCATGCGCACGGGATGGGACAGCGCGGGGATGCCGGGCACCGTCCGGTTTGATCGCTACGTGATGCTGCACGAGGCCACGTTCCCCGTTCGGGGCGGGGTGGAGCA
The DNA here is from genome assembly GCA_049975765.1 of Armatimonadota bacterium. Taxonomy (GTDB): domain Bacteria; phylum Armatimonadota; class Zipacnadia; order Zipacnadales; family UBA5352; genus JAYENL01. The sequence continues at coordinate 2,619 of JBNGDZ010000539.1, read as the reverse complement.
CCTGTTTGGCGCCGGCCTGAGTGCGGGGTGCGCGGCCCGATCGGGGGCGGTCGGGGTCAAGCTGTGGGGACGTCTGGCATATGTGACGGTCGAGATGCTCGACCAATGAGACGAGGGTGTCGCATGAGGAAGCCACTCGCATTCATTGCGCCCGTCACGATCACCTGTGTGGTGATCCTCTCCGGCTGCGGCGGGCCACGCAACCGCGACACGCTTACCTTCTCGCACGAGGAGGTCTTCCGGTCCGCAGGCTGGACGGAAGAGACCTTCGGGGCCTGGGAGCAGTATGTGGACTTGGATGATCAGGCGCCCACCTACTCCGACCTGGGCGCATACCCCATCGGCAACGGCCGCGTCTTCGGCATCGTCGGCCTCAGCCTGCCGCTGGGGACCGTCCAGGACATGCTGGGCCCCACCTACCAGAAGGTGGCCGGGCTGATGGGCTCGGTGATGCCCGCGGTGCTGATGGATGGTGAACCCATCCTCCCGACGCGCCAGTCCACCGCCTGGGTGGCGCCGTGCGGGGTGGTGCGCTCCCGGTGGGAGGGCGACGCGGTCCAGGTGGACCTGCTGCAGACGGTGCCTCCCGAGATCGACGCGGCGCTCACGCTGATCATGGTCACCAACGTCGGTGACAAGGCCGTGGACGTCACGCTCGCGCTGCAGTCATCGATGCCCACCGACGAGGAGACTGCCGGTGAGCTGGTCTTCACTCGCGGCGACGCCCGCATGCGAGCCGGCTTCGCGGGTGCCGACACCCTCATTCTGCACCGAAGCGTCATCCCCGGGATGCCTGAGGGCCTCGAGCAGCGCATCATGCCCCTGGGCAGCTTCGGCACGGAGCTGGAGGGCACGGTGGCCGTCGGCTGCCCGCTGGGTCCGGTGCGGCCCGAGGAGTCCGTGGGGAAGCTGGCCTACCTCACCTTTGCCCGCGACCCGGGCGGCGAGCGGCAGACCGTGGAGGAGATCGAGAGCGCTGGCTGGGAGCTGTTCGAGGACAGCCACCAGTGGTGGCAACGCTGGCACGACCGCACGCTGCAGGTCGAGGGCGCTGGCGAGGAGCTCGACCAGTTCATGGCCATCCAGAAGTACATCTGCCGCGTGCAGCAGGCGGAGACGGGGGGCTACTCCCCCATGCACAAGTACACCCAGCGCTGGATCCGCGACAGCAACGGGCCGATCGCGTTCCTGCTCGACTGCGGGGACTTTGACTCCGTGGACCGCGATCTCAGCTATCACTTCGCGGGCTGCGCGCTGCAGAAGCGCATCTTCAACAACATGCCGCTGAACCTCGATGCGAACGTTGAGAGCCCGCCGCAGATCGACTGGAGCGAGGTCCCCGCGCCCAAGGCCGAGATCGCCAGCTTCGTGATCCTGCAGAACTGGTGGTACTGGCAGCACACCGGCGAGATCGGACAGCTCGAGAAGCGTTGGGACTACCTCAGACGAGCCCTCGAGGCGCACCGTGTCGATGCCCAGGGGCGGCTGCCCTTTCACGGCGATGAGACCTATCGCTTCCCCGGCTACGAGCTGCACCAGGCGGAGCCGGGAAGCTGCCCGGACTACGTGCATCTGACGCTCCGCTCGGCGGACTCGGCCTTCGAGTACGTGGCCGCCGCGGAGGCCATGGCGCAGATGGCCGAGGCGCTTGGCCGCGACGAGGCCGAGGTCGCTGAGTACCGTCGGGCGGCCGAGTTCGTCCGCGAGGCCACGGAGCGGCTCTACTGGCAGGAGGAGCGCGGCTACTATGCCCCGGCGGCGTCCGCGGTCTCCGGGGAGCTGTATCGCTACCCGTTCGCGAATATCTGCCTGCGCCCGCTGTGGATCGGCTATGCCCAGCCCGACGATCGGCAGGTGCGGAACGTGCTCAGCGCGCTCAGCCACCTGTATCGCCCCGACATCGGGACGTCGAAGCTCACCCCCGCCTGCGGGTACTATGTCGGGATGACGCCCGGCTACGTGCTCGCGGCGCTGAGCGCCATCGACCATCCGGAGGCCGGGCAGGCGTTGGAGGGCCTGCTGGTGGCGGCGGAGCCCTCGGGCGGCTTCGCGGAGATGAACCGGCCCGATGACCTGCCCTCCCGGGACGTCTGGGGCCTGCACCGCGTCCGGCCCTGGGAGGGCGGTATCAACGGCTCAGCGGTGCTGCAGTATCTGACCGGCTTCGAGCCGCGTGCCCAGGAGCGCCTGGCGTTCTTCAGGCCGAACCTGCCCGGGGGGGTGCACAGCATGACCGTGCGCAACCTGCGGGTCGGCGACGCAAACCTGAGGCTTGAGGCCGAGCGTGCGGAGCACACCGTGATCTGGCGCGTGACCTGTGAGGAGGCAGCAGATGGGGTGATGGTGGCACAGGGAGTACCGCGGCCTCTGGCGTCCTTCGACACCCGGCCGCCGATCCTCAGGCCCGGGGAGAGTCGCGCCTTCGAGCGGCCGCTGCCATCCTCCCCTGTGAGCCTGCGCGTCGCCGAGCGGCCCTTTGACTACGGGCCGTCGGACGTGCCCTCGGGCGCGGCGGTCCTGCTGACGTGGAGCGCGGAGGTGGCCGAGCAGGTGCGGGAGACGGAGGGGCAGATCACGGTGCTCGACACGCGCATCGCCTGGCCGGCGCAGTACCTGCGC
>JBNGDZ010000538.1:0-3440 GCA_049975765.1 Armatimonadota bacterium | reverse complement strand
GCGCTGGACCGCGACAGGGCGCGCGGAGTTCTGGTCCCCCGCCCTCGAGCCCGCCGAGGCCCCGCCGCGGCGCGTCCACCGCATCGCCGTGGCCTCCGCCCAGCCCGAGGACCCCCAGAGCGTCGAGGACAACGTCCGCCTGTTCACCGCGCTGGCGCGCGAGGCCGGGGAGCTGTCGCCGGACCTGCTGCTGATGCCCGAGGTCATCCTCTCCTGGGGCGTCCCCGGCGATCAGGAGGACAAGGCTCGACAGATTCCCGGAGCGGAGACGGACGCCTTCGCCGAGGTCGCAAACGACCATGACATGATGATCGCCTTCTCGATGCTGGAGGCCGACGGCGATCTCTTCTTCAACACCATGGTGATCTTCGGTCCGGACGGCGAGATCATCGGCACCTACCGCAAGACCCACCTCGCCATCACTGAGGGATGGGACGGAGTCACCCCCGGCGACGAGCTGCCGGTGATCGAGACGCCGATCGGCAGGGTCGGCTGCACCATCTGCAAGGACTCCTCGCTGCTGGACTCGACGCGTGTCCCGGCACTGCGGGGGATCGAGGTGATGCTGCTCTCGATCATGGGTGATCATCGCGCGGTGCAGTGGCAGTGGGCGCCGGGAAGCTTCTCGCCGGATCGCTGGAAGGTCATCATGCGCGCACGGGCCATCGAGAACCACATCTGGATGGTCATCGCCCGCAATCGCGCGGAGGGCTCGGCCATCATCTCTCCCAGCGGCGACATCCTGGCGTGGAACGATGGTCGCCAGGGAGTCATCGTGGCCGACTGCGAGATCTCCGAGGAGCTGCGCACCTTCCGCGGCTCCACCTTCCGCGACTCGACATGGGCCGAGCGCCGCCCGCAGCTTTATGACTGAGGGGCGGGGCATACGGACGCACGGGCTGCGCCGCCCGGCTCGCCGTCACCTGTACCATCGCAGGGGGGCACCCCGCCCGCCTGCGGGCCTAAGGCCGGCTCTGACCTTGGGGGCGGCGTCGCCACGACCAGGGCCGATGCCTCTACCGCGTAGGTCGGGCTTCCAGCCCGACGCCGTTGTCGGGCAGGCAAAGATGGCCGGCAGCGGCTGGCGTTACGCCGGCGGAAGCTCGCGTCGAGGTGCCGGACGGCCGTCGGGCCGGTCGTTGTCCTTGCCATGGGAGGCGGCCGCCCCGCCCGCCTGCGGGCCTAAGGCCGGCTGTGTCGATGCTCAGTGAGACACTGCGCACGACCGTCACAGGCGTGATCGGGCTGCGCGCCCTGACTGGTAACTGGTCGCGCTTGGCGCGCCACGTCTGCGACACGCCCAGACGTCGCAGGCGAAGAAGGCTCCAGCAGCTTCAAGCACTCAGCGCACTCCACGATGGCCTAAGTTAGCGCCAATGGGGCTACTCCGCCTCCCCCAGCATCTCCGGGATCAGCTCGAGCAGCCTGTCGGCCTCCATGGTGTGGGCCAGCGTGTTGGGATGCATGCCGTCGAGCAGCAGGTCATCGACGGACCGCCCCTCCTCCGCCCGGGCCCACTGCTCGAAGAGCGCGAAGCTATCCACCAGCGGGACGTCGTGCCGCTGCGCGATGGTGCGCATGCGCTGCACGTACTCGCGCAGCATCAGATTGAAGCCCTCCGGGTCGTCGGGATCGTAGGGCGGCTTGCCGTAGAGCCTTCTGGTCTTGTCAGTCCAGCGCAGGGGATTCGGCGTCATGAGGATGGCCTTCGCGCCCCGCTGCTGCAGCGTGGTGACGAAGTGCTCCAGATTCCCCTCGTAGCGGTCGATGGGCACGCGCGGCTCGGTGGCATCGCGCCAGACGTCGATCGCGGAGTCGTTGATGCCGAACTGGATGATAACCAGGTCGGGCTCGTGCGCGAGGACGTCGGTCTCGAAGCGCTGCCGGGCCTCATCCGTGTGGGACGAGCCCTTGCCGGCGTTGATGACCTCAACGCTGCGTCCCCGGTCGGCCAGCTCCCACTCGATCTGCGTGGCGTAGGTGAGCACGCGGCTGCGGGGCGCGGTCGTGGAGTCGCCGAAGGCCACGATGGTCAGGTCGGCCTCCGCCTGCTCCTCTATCGCCCCCTCCAGCAGCTCCTCCTCGCTGACCGACACGATGTTCGGCGTCCAGTCCGCGCCCGCCACGAAGCTGATCCACACCTCGCCGGGGGTAAACTCGCGGATCTGCGGGTAGCACAGGCGGGGGCCCTCCGCGAAGGTGATCGGCTCCGACCAGGTCTCGCAGTCGTCCTCGGAGACCGCGACCAGCAGCGAGTTGCGCCAGCCGTCGGAGGGCAGCAGCGTGCCGCCGCCGGTGTACTCTCCGGGCACAAGCTCCTCCAGCGGGCGCATCTGCCTGCCCGGCGAGAGCGGGTTCCAGACCAGGACATGCCGACCGCTCTGGAGCCGCTGGACGGCCGCGGGCGCGTTGCTGGCGGCGATCTGTGTGGGCTCGAGCTGCTTCCAGGTCAGCCCGCCGTCCCACGAGTAGGCCTTCCAGAGACGATCCAGCGGCGTGCGCATGTACATCAGCAGGCGGCCGTCGGAGAGCTCGGTGAGGGTCCCCTCGAAGATCCCGTCGTGGTGGCCGTGCCCGCCGATGTCGATGATGTTGCTCCGCCGCCATGTGGCTCCCTCGTCGGTGGAGGCGTAGGTGACCTGCAGGTGGCGCCCGGGGTTGGGGTAGTACTGCTGGCACGGGAAGACGACTGTGCCGTGGCTGGTCTGGATGATGTCATTGAGGCCCCCGGTGTAGCCGTCGGAGACCATCTGGCGGTCCACCCAGGTCCTGCCGCCGTCGAGGCTGCGGATCGACCACACCGGCAGCCTCGGGTCGATAGCCTCGCCGGCCTCGTCGTCCCACCCCCAGTGCCAGTCCTCCAGGTCGCGGTAGATCCAGATGATGACCCCGCCGTCGGTTCGCAGGGCCAGGCCGCACTCCAGATCGCGCGTGGGCCGGCCGGGGCCCTCGCCCTCGTACATGGTCGCGATCTGCTCCCAGGTTCGGCCGTCATCGCTGACCTCAACGGTGCCTCCGCCCTCGCTGCTTAGGCGCATCATGCGGCCGTCCTCCAGCCTGATGAAGGCGCCGGCCGGATGGCCCTGGGAGACGACATCGAAGCGCTGATCGAGCCGGTAGCCCCGCTCTCGCGCGGAGGGGCCGTCGGCATACGCAAGAACAACCGGCAGGAGCGCTGCGACCGCGAGCGCTGACAGCAGGGGGTGGTTCATCAAGATCACCTCTCATCTGATTAGGCAGCGGGGTTGTCAGTTCGCCGGAGAACGCCTGTCACCTACCCGGCGTGCTGTCGCCGGAGGGATGACGCGCCGGGCGTGGAAAGATGTGAGTAAGACAGGGAGCAAGGCTCGGCCCCAGAGGTGCGGCAATGAAGCGTGCGATGATCGTCACCGTCAGCCTTCTCGTTCTCATCGCCGGCTGCGGACGGCAGCAGCCAGAGG
>JBNGDZ010000537.1:0-3454 GCA_049975765.1 Armatimonadota bacterium | reverse complement strand
AGCTTGGAGTCCTCACCGCCGATCTCGATGATCGTGCGCGCCCGCGGGTGAAGCGCTGCCGTGGCGGTGGCCTGGGCCACCACCTCGTTGACGAACAACGCGTTGAGGCGCTCCGCGACCAGCCGCCCGGCGTTCCCCGTGGCCGCGACGCCGGCCACATTCTCCCGGCCCAGCGCCTCCACCGTCTCCCTCAGGGCTGTACCGGCCGTCTGGATGGGCCGCCCGTGGTGACGGATGTACTGCGTCTCCACGACCTGTCCATTCTCGTCCAGCACTGCTATGTCAACGCTGACTGAGCCAACGTCCACGCCGACGACATACGCGCTCCCTTCAGGCATCTGCACCCATATCCTCCGTATGCGGTCGTCCCACCTCATACCGTGTGGCGCGCCGCTCCTCACCGAAGCCCGATACGCGGGCGTGATGACGCTGCTGAGGATCTGCGGCACGACGAACGGGCCGCCCTGCGCCCCCGCGCTGATGCAACGCACATCGGCCCGTCCGCGCTTGTCCGTGCCCGATCGCAGCGGGCAGTATTGGAGGTTGGATTATACATCATCAGTGTGGCGCAGGGCAATTCGGTCGCGGCCGCCGTGCCGGCTCCAGGTCTCGGCGAAGGCCGCGGACCGAGGCTGCCCCCGCACCTCTCTCAGCGAGGCCGCAATCCCCTGCGGCGCGCAAGCTCGTGGGGCGGGCCTGCAGCCTGCCATCACCTGCAGGCGCCCGCGCCCCGCGCCCGACGCTCTGCGCGAGCTGCGGGTGCTCCCGCCCGCACACGGCAATCTCGGGCCACACTCCCCGCCGTTTTCCCGCTGTCGTTTGACCGGGGGGGAGGGCTGTGTTAGACTGCCGGCGAATCCCCTTTTACGGTTCGACGGAGGTAACCTCGGCGGTCATCGGCGCCGAGCGCAGAGGGTGGTCAATCGATGGGCAGGTGGCAGTGGGCGATCATTGCAGTGATGCTCGTTGCCGCGCCCGCCGCGTTAGCCCAGGATGGGGCGTTCGGCGATCCCCGGACTGGCACCGACACTCAGGCGCATAGCGACTCCGCGGCGCTGCTGGAGGATGTTCACATCCTGCTCACCGTCCGAGACCTGGCCCTGACCGATGACCAGGTCCGGGCGGCGCTCTCCCTCGCGGAGGGGCTGGCGGAGCAACGGGCCCGGCTGCGGGAGCTTCGTGCCAGCATCTGGGAGGAGCATCAGGACGACATCGAGGCCGTCAACGAGGCCTGGCTGGAGGGCAACGAGGCGCCCCGGCGGGCCAAGCGTGTCGCGGACGGCGCCATCTCCAACCTCCAGCAGGCCGAGCAGGACCTGGCCCAGGCCCGGCGCGATGCCGCTGACGAGCTCCTCGCCGGACTCACCGAGGACCAGCGCGCGATGATCGAGGACCCCCAGCTCGCCGCACAGCGCGCCGCGCGGAAGGCCCGGCTGGGTGGCATGAGCATTGGTGAGTTCGTAGCTGCCGAGCTGGACGCCATCCGCGACCTCATGCCTGACGAGTACCAGATGCTGGCCGAGGCGGAGGCCGCACGGATCGCGCGCGCCATCGTCGGCTCAGACGCACCGGACCTCGACGCCGTGACGCGGGAGATCCTGCACATCATGAACCAGGTCTTCGCCTGGACGCCGGAGCGCTATCAGCGCCAGCGCCAGGACCTTCCCCGGCAGATCGAGAACGCGCTGGGCATGCGCTCCAGCACCGAAGCGCCGGTGGCGTGGGATCAGATCCTGGCGCTGGTGGGCGGCGAACGTTCGGTGCCGGCACTCACTGCACTGGTGGAGAACGAGAGAGGTGAGGAGCAGTGAGAGCGCGCCTGATGCTTCTGGCCATCGCGGCCTCCGCGGTATGGCCCGCGGCGGGTGACGAGCTCGCGGACGCCATGGCCCGCGCGGATGCCCTCAACTTCTTCAACAGCATCGGGCTGGAGGTGACGCAGGCCCAGCGGATGGTCGCTCCCGTGGAGCGCATCCGCGATCTCGTGCAGCAACACCAGCAGACCAGCAGTCAGCGCCTGCAGGCCATGACGGCCACGCTGCAGCGGGCCCGCGCTCTGCTGCTTGCCGGCGAAAAGCTGCCGGATGAGATCCGTACGGCCATCGCCGACTACCAGACGCAGCAGGACCAGGCTCGCTTGACGCTCATGCGCGCCGTCGATCAGGAGATGGGCCTCATCGAGGACATCCTCGCCCCTCGCCAGAACGCCCTGCTGGACTGGACACCGCCCGAGTCGGTGCGCCCCAGACAATCGACCGAGCAGATACTGGAGCAGCAGCAGATCGCCATGGGCCGAATCCAGCGCGCAGCCCAGATGCTTGACAACGTCAAGCACCTGGACGCCTTCAATTTCGTTACCGGCCGCACCCAGATCGTCAATGACTTCCTCGCCATGCACTTCCGCCAGGGGACCCCGCGGTGGGAGCGTGCCTACGGCATCGTCATCGAGGCCACCGATCAGGTGCGTATGCTCCCCGAGGAGGAGTGGCAGGCCAACGCCATGGACATCGCCGCGGATCTCATCGAGCAGTTGGGGCTGATGCCCAGCTTCGAGGAGCGGCGGCGTCCGGGCACCATCTCCTGGAACGCGCTCTACCAGCTGTTCACGAATCCCGTGACGCTCGAGGTGCTCAAGGAGCTGCCCGACGCCCGGTAGCCCGATCCCGCCTCCGGGCTCGGCGCACACCGCCCGCCGCGCCGACGCTGCCCTGCCACCACAGCGGCATGACAGCGCGCTGGCGCAGGAGCTGATGACGATGGAGACAGTCGGCCCCGCCTCCGACCTCCCCAGTCTGCGTAGCCACTTGCGGGACCTGCTCGTCGAGCGCGCTATCACCTACGGTCACTTCGTGCTCGCCTCCGGGCAGACCAGCAACTACTACGTGGACAAGACCCAGATCACCCTCATGGGGGAGGGCCTTTACTGCCTGGCGCGCGTGATCCTCGACCAGATCGAGGGCATGAACGTGCAGGCCGTCGGGGGCATGACCGTCGGCGCCGATCCCATCGCCGGCGCCGTCTCTGCCCTCGGCATCTGCCACGGGCAGCACCTGGACGCCTTCATCGTCCGCAAGAGGCGCAAGGAGCGTGGCACTCGCGAGCGGGTGGAGGGACCGCTGCACCAGGGCTCGCGGGTGGTGGTGCTTGAGGACGTCGTGACGACGGGCGGCTCGGCGCTGGAGGCCGTGCGGGCGGTGGAGGAGGAGCGCGACGCCGAGGTCGTGCAGGTCCTGGCGATGGTGGACCGCCTGCAGGGCGGCAGGGAGAACATCGCAGGGGCCGGCTACGACTTCACCGCCCTCTTCACGGTCCAGGACCTGGGAGTCAAGGTCGAGTAGTCCGCCCCCCTGTCCGCCGGCACCGAAGCCGCGTCCGGCCTCGAGAGGTGTCTCTCCCGTGCGTCAGCGACAGATGACGCGGCGCCCGTCGTGCAGGCCGATGATGGACGCCTCCG
>JBNGDZ010000536.1:0-3462 GCA_049975765.1 Armatimonadota bacterium | reverse complement strand
GCCCGATCCCGCTCCCATCCGGCAGCACCCTGTCATCACCGGCCAGCGGAAGCTTCAGAGGATTCAGATCGCGGTCGAAGTGTTTCGCGGGATCGAATGAGTAGCGGTCCGGCGCCCCAGTCAGTGCACAGCACACCATCCCGTCCGGATTGCCGATCGTGGCCATGAACGTCAACGCCCACTCTCCCTCCGCCACCTCGAACACTCCGTTGACTCCCCCCACCGTTGAGAAGAGCTCTGAGGTCCCTCCAGTCGCTGCCTGCAGCTCGTCCAGTGTGAACATCGGATTCTGGGGGTGCGGGTCATCGCGCCATGCCACTCGGCCCGTCTCCTCATCCCAGCTCCCCCGCACCCAGCCGATCCGCACCTCGCCCGCCGCATCCTCCCCCGGGACCAGTGCGAGCAACTCCTCGTTCACTGCGTCGTACTCCATCCAACTCGGCCAGTGATACAGCGCCTCCCGCCAGCTCCCCGGCTCCGTGATATCGGCCACGATGTCACTCGGTGTCGGGTACTGCTCCGGCTGCCGCGTCTCCCGCACCAGTCCCTCTTGACGCCACAACTTGATGCTCTCTTGCGTCTGGGGATCGACCACCAGGAACGTGTCGTCGGTCGCCTCGGTCCGCTGATACGTCCCCGGCCCGTCCATCTCCACCCGCTCGATCATCACTGTCAAGACCCAACTGTCGTACACCGTCGCCTCGCGCTTGCCGAAGAACACATCCGTGCGGTCGATCAGCCCCGGAAAAGCCTGGATTCGGCCGTGGTTGATGCAGGTATAGCCCCTCTCGCCCGCTATCGCCGTCTCCAGCACCGCGAACCGCGGAATGTAGTCGTGCTCCTCACTCAGATCCGCCTCCAGCCGGTACAGCGAGCCGCCCTCCACCGGCTCCACCCGGATCGGCTTTGCCACGATCGCCACGTCGCCCTCCGCCGGTGCCGCCGAGAGCTGTCCACCCAGCGTCAGCGACCTGTCCGCGACGCTGTAGCCGATCACCTTCTGCTTCTCGTTGTCGGCCTCACCCGTCAGGACGCTTAGCTCGCCGCCTGCCCAGTAGCCGTCCTCCTCCAACAGATGCGGCGAGTAGATTGTGTCCGTCGTGCAGCCCGACGCACATGTCAGGCGCCGACCACTTCCCAGGAAGTAGTCGTGTGCCCCTACCCCGATAGGCGGGCCCTCGGGGGCGCTGTCCCTGGGTACGTGCAGCCCCAGCCGCAGCGTCATCGGTGCCTCCGGCCCCGGCAGCCACGGCGCCAGCCACGCACCAACGGTGTGTCCGTTGCCTGAGGCATCCACCTCCAGCGTCCCATACTCATCGGTGTTCGCCGACTCCACGGTCCCATACTTCGTCCGCTGCAGCACCGCCATCACAGGCACGCGATCGTCCTCGCTGCCGTCATGTTTCGGCGTGCCAAGCCGGTACGCAAACCGCTTCCCGCGGTGCCGGCTCCCGCAGTCCAGCCGACAGTACTGATCCGCCGCTCCGTCGAAGCTCGCCGTGCCGTCCCCCTCCGCAACCTCCGCGTCGTACTGCTCATCCCACGATGCACGGAACAGCAGCGCCCCCGAGCCGTCCTCGGCTTGCGGAATGTGCATGCGCCCCGCCTCGTGCAGCGCCGACACCTGTTCCGGCGTCATGACCTCATTCCAGATGGCAAGCTCATCGAATACCGCGTGCGCCAGCGTGTACTGATTCGCCGAGCCCGGCCCCACATGGATCGTGTCCGGCGGGCCCTGCAGTTCCGGCGCCCCCGTGGCCGGCGACTCTGGCACCTCCTCGCCGTCCAGGTACAGCCGTAGTACCCCGTCTCCCGCAGTCGTGAAATCCCATGTCGCCACCACGTGCCGCCAGGCCACCACATCTGACGCTGAGATCACCATCGCCGAGGCCCCGGAGCTGTACGACTGGAGCACCCAGTCCGCCTGATCGCGGCGGACGACCAGCCAGTTCTCTGAATCGGCCGTCACCTGCAGGACGTAACAGTGCTGGCCCTCGGCCGATGGATGATACCAAAAGGCCGCCGTCCCCTTGCTTCCCGCATCCGTCTCCACGTTGCCGATGGCCGGGTACGTCAACGCCCCCTGCTTGCCCACATACAGCATCTGCGGTCGAGCCAATTGCCGACACCTCCGACTGCCGCTTCCGCCACGCTCTACGCCCGCAACGCCCGTGTTCCCTCGGCGCTCGCTCCACCGATCCACTCTGCGGGGGCGGCCTCCTGCGGCCGCCCCCGCTGCCTCCTCGCTCGCACCTCTAAGCGCTCTTCGCCACGTTCACCGCCACAACCACCGCGTCGTCCTCCTCGAACTCCACGGCCACCCGAGTCGTGATCGTGTAGATGTTCACGCCGCGCAGGATGTCGCGGTCCTTATCAATCCGGATGTCACGGTGAATCCCGAAGACCAGGTTCTCACGTGGCGTCAGGAACCCGTAGGTCAGATCTGACCCACTATACCCTTCCACGCCCTCCTGGTCCGTCGGGATGTTCGGCACCGAAACCACCGGGACGCCCATGTACGGCGGCGCGGCCGCGCTCGTCAGCGCCTCGTCTCCCAGCGCGCTCGCCCGGTCGCTGAACGTGTCGTGCCAGTCCTGAACCGCCGCTGGCGCGAAATAGAACCTCAGTTCCCCCTGATTCCGCTTGTAGCGGTTCGGCAGCGCCTTGTACATCGACGCCAGCCCCGACTTGTCCAGCGTCGCGCCAACGAAGTCCACCAGATGACCGTCGTTCGCCAGCACGCGCCAGCCGTCCAGGCCTCCCAGGAACTCATCCGCCGACCCCGTGTCCCCCTGGATCGCCAGCTCCTCCAGGTCCGTCGCGGTCTGTCGCGCCATCACGCGGATCACGGTGTCCTCCAGATCACCGCGCTCGATGCTGTCCTCCAGCGCTTCCATCGTGATCTCGAACGGGGTGATGATGTCCACCGCTGTCAGCGTCACCTTCGAGAAGCTCGGCTCGCTCAGCGAGCTCGGCGCCACCCCCTCCGTCCGGAGCTGGCTGACTCGACCGCTCGTCGCGATCTTGTCAAGCTCCATCACCGCGCTGCGCATTCGCACGACGCGAGCGTCCTTGAGCATCACTGACTGATCCAGCGACAGGTCCACAAAGCGCTCCGCCTGCCCCGTGGACAGCAACCCACCGCCGGCCAGGTCCGTGGTGTCTATTGCCTTCTGCAGCATCTCCTCCTGACCCAAGACCAGCACTCCCTTCGCCTCACGCCTGTAATCGCGCCCGCCTCGGTCTGCTCTCTCATCTCACCTCTCCTTTGCCGTCAACCACAGCATGGCGCGCTCCTGCCCCCCGCTAAGTACTGCTGCTCAGTGGCACAAGCTCGCGTGGTATGCAGCGTCACGCTGGCCGCCATCGCGCCACCATGCAGGAACCACCCTGGAGGGGCCGCCGCGAGCGTAGCGAGCGGTGGGAGGTCCGAGCCCAGCGAAGGGCCTCCCAGGTTCCACC
>JBNGDZ010000535.1:0-3463 GCA_049975765.1 Armatimonadota bacterium | reverse complement strand
ACCCGGCCGGTGCGCCGCACCTCATCGCCCGACGACAGCTCCTCGCTCTCGCCCAGCAGGATGACCCCCACCTCATCCTCCTCCAGCGTGAATGCCATGCCCATCAGCCCGCCGGGGAAGCGCAGCAGCTCCTCGAAGCGCACCCCCGGGAGGCCCCGGACGCGGGCGATTCCGTGACCGATCTGCGTGCACACGCCCACCTCCTCGACGATGGGCGCCCGCCGTGGGCCGAGGGCCTGCTCCAGGGCCTCGGCGACGTCGTCCAGCACGTCGCGCAGCTCCCGGCCGTTGAGCTCCAGCTTCCTATCCCTGAGCTCGCTCACGCCGATCCTCCTGGACGGACTGCTTCCCCTCGCGCTCGGGCGACCTGCCATCGGTGGCGGAGAGGGCCGCCTCGGTGCTCTCCTCCCTCGGCTCCTCCGCGAGCTCGCGCTCCAGCGCCTCGGTGATGCTCTCCTCCACCGCGTCGAGGTAGGAGTCGATGCTCCACGAGAGCTTGCGACCGCCCGCGGACAGCTCGATGCCGCACAGCAGGTCCTCGGAGACGCGGAAGTCCACCTGCTGCTCGGTGGCCAGCAGCTCCCGCGTGGCGGCGACCAGCTCGTCTCTGCGCTGCGGCGGCACCTGGAAGGCGCTGGCGATGACTGGCGGGCGCTCGGAGGTGCGGAGGGCGTCGCGGAGCTGATCCCGCTCGTCGTCGGGGACCTCTCGGAGGCGCTGGATGAAGACGTCCGTGATCTGGCGCTGCAGCTCCACATCTGCCAGGTCGCGCAGCGCCCGGCGGGCCACGGTGCAGACCTGCTGGGAGGTGCGGCGGCGCAGCTCCCGGAGGAAGGCCTCCCGCTCATCGCGCAGGGCGCGGCTCCACTGCTTCTGCAGGGCTTCGATCTCCTCGCGGGTCTGCTCGATGAGCTCTTCGCGCCGCCGCTGTGCCTCCTGACGGGCCTCGTCCATCAGTTCGCCGTGTCGCTCCTCGAACTCCCGGCGGGCCTTTCGGTGGCGCCGAGCCTCCTCCTCGGCCTCCTCCTCTCGTTCCTGGGCCTCCCGCATCCGCCGGGCGATGCGCTCTTCGCGCTCGTCCATGGCGCGCGTGATCGGGCCGTACAGCAGGTAGTGCAGGGCCACCACCAGCACCAGGAAGTTGAAGATCTGTGCGCCTACAGTCACCCACGTTTCCATGGCGTCACTGTCCGCCCTGGGCCACGAAGTAGTTCCAGAATGGGTTGGCGAAGATCACGATCATCGACACCACGAAGCAGTAGATGGCCGTGGACTCGATCATGGCCAGACCCACGAAGAGCGTCCGGGTGATCGTCCCGGCCTCGTCGGGCTGCTGGGCGATGGAGGACAGGGCCTCAGCCACGGCTCGGCTCTCACCCAGCGCCGGGCCGATTGAGCCTATCATGATGGTCAGCCCCCCGACGACGATGGACACGACGGCGATCAGCTCCATACCACTCATGCGACAGCTTCCTTTCCTCAGCGCCCGTTGCTCTCCGGATTGCGCTCAGTCCGAACGCTTCTGGCCCTCCCACTGGCCGATCTGCTCAGAGGCCCGGTCCTCGCCCTGCGCGCCTGCGTCGCCCGCCTCCTCGGCCTCCTCGTCGGACGGGGTGCCGCGGCTGGCCCGGGTGGCGGAGGCGATGTAGACCATGGCCAGGACTGCGAAGATGTAGGCCTGCACCAGGCCCGTGAGCAGGCTCAGCATCTGCATCAGCGTGGGGAGGACGATGGGCGCGATCTTCAAAAGGACCGCGACGATCAGCGCGCCGGCCATGATGTTGCCGAACAGGCGGATGGCGAGGGCGATGGTGCGCGAGATCTCGCCGATGACGTGGAATGGCAGCATCACCGGCGTCGGCCGCACGTACTGCCTGAGATAGCCCACCAGGCCTCGCTTGGAGATGCCGTAGATGGGCACGGAGACGAAGACACACAGAGCCAGCGCGAAGGTTGTGGACAGGGAGGCGGTCGGCGCCTGGTATCCCGGAACCACCGACAGCAGATTGCAGGTGGCGATGAACAGAAACAGCGTGCCCACGAACGGGAGGAACTGGTCGGGGCCCTGGCCGGCGAGCTCCCTGATCTGATCGCGCATGGCGCTCACCAGGATCTCCAGGATGTTCTGGCCGGGGCTGATCTCGACGTCCGAGGTGATCCCCCGGCGCACAACGGCGGCGATCACCACCAGCAGCAGCATGGTGACCCACGTGAAGACGATAGTGGCGTTGAGCTGGACGGGGCCCCACTGGTAGAGGATGATCTCATCCGGCGTGAGTGTGATGCCGCCGCCCATCAGCGATCCCCCTCCGCCTCGGGCATGCGCGGTTCCCGGCACGGTCCCCAGATGCGGGTGGCGAGCATGCGCGCGCCGATGAAGCCCAGCACGCCGGCCACAAGCTGGACGGTGCCCCATGTGAGAAGCAACAGGAACACCCCCGTCGCGGCCGCGGCGCGGAGGATGGCGCTGGTGGCCCAGACAAGCACCGGGCGTCGGGCACCGGGGAGGCGCTGCACGGTCCACCACAGGCCTGCGAAGTAGGCCAGGCCCATCGCGACCCCGGCGGCCAGACCGCCCGCCACTGCAGTCGGGTCAATCCCCATCCAGGTCCTCGCGTCTCCTCTCGATCTCCTCGCGCTCGCGGCTGACCCAGTACCAGGCGTTGAGGCACCCGATCACGATGCCCGCGAACAGCAGCGTGAGGGTCCAGGAGAAGCCCAGCGGATAGTGCCCGTCCAGCCACACGCCGAGGGCCAGCAGCAGCAGGGTGGGTACGGCCACGGACCAGCCCACCAGCCCGAAGGTCCCCAGACCGAACCACACCGACTCCTCCCGGCGCCGGCGGGCGCGAAGTTTGCGCAGCTCCGCCTTCCCCAGCTCCCGGGCCAGCTTCTCCTCGCGCTCCTCGGTCGCCCGGCGCTGCGGGCGCGGCACCTGTGGCTCCGCCATGCCGACGTCCGGCTCCGGCTCCTCACCCTCCGGCGGCCGCTCGTCCCTCGCCATCTCACTCACCAAGCTCCATGAAGCGTCGGACGATGCTCGCCTCCAGCTTCGCCAGCGCGGTGCGGGCCATCTTCTCTCGCTCGCCGCGCTCTGCAAACTCCTCCTCCACGGTCCGCCGCAGCGAGCCCAGCTCCGGGCCGTATACGGCATAGGCCACGGAGATGAGCATGTCGTCCCCGGCCTTGGTCAGGATCCCCTCGTCCACGGCCACGAACTGCTCAGCCCCGCCGGCCGGCACGAACGACATCACCGACGGCACCAGGGCGGTGACGAAGTCGATATGCCTCGGCAGGAAGGTCCGGGAGCCGTCTTCGGCCCGCACGGTGACCTTCTCCACCCGCTCGTTGACGACGGTCTCGCTGGGTGTGACGACCTTCAGGTTCATTCCAGGGCCTCATCGATGGCGCCGATCATGTAGAAATCGCCCTCGTCGCGGTCGCCGAAGGCGTCGTCGAGGAT
>JBNGDZ010000534.1:0-3475 GCA_049975765.1 Armatimonadota bacterium | reverse complement strand
GGTCATGGCGCAGGCCGCCAGCACCCCCAGGACCAGAACGAGCCTGCCGCGTCGGTCCATCGTCCTCACCATCCTCGGACCTATGCAATGCGCGCCGCGCACTTTCTTAGACGCTTTGGGGCCCGCGTCGTTCCGGGCCAGGCTGCCGGACGGCGGTGGTTGGTGTGGTGCGCGCAGCCTCCCCGCGCCGGCCACGAGCAGTGCGGGTCCTGGTCTTGCACACCCTATTCGCCGCTCACGCCTGACGGGTTACAGGGTGAGCCTGCATCGGGGCGGGTGGCCGAGGGGTCGAGTGGCGCTGCGCGCCACAAGCCGGCGGGGGCGCCGGCTTCCCAGGATACCCGGTACTGCCCGCTCCCGGGCGCTCCCGCCCGCGCGCCCCACCAGAGGGAGGCCAAGCTCCCTACAGCCAACGCGGGCCATCAGGCTCGCGGCGGTTGCCGGAGGCCGATCCAGCATCTTGGGCTCAAGCGCACCGCGCGTAACCGACGATCTGAGGCCGGAATCCTTCCACGCCAGGCCGGCTTGTGTGCGGCCGTCGCATGCGCTATACTGAGAGCACTGACAGGTCACGGCGATGGAGCAGTCTGGATGCGCGACGTTGCTGCGGAGAGGGATGAGCGCGGGATCACGATCCAGCGGGTGGGCGTGCGGGATATCCACCTGCCGGTGATGGTCCGGGAGAAGGGGGGCGGGTACGCCCGCGTGACCGGGGTCTTCCAGGCCTCGGTCGAGCTTCCGAAGCACGAGCGCGGCACGCACATGAGCCGGTTCGTGGAGATCCTCGCTCACTGGTCCAAGCACGCGGTGGCAATGCCCGAGATGCGCGAGATGCTGGGAGAGATTCGGAGCCGCTTCCACGCCTACGCCGCCCACCTGGACCTTGGTTTTCGCTACTTCCTGGACAAGCGCTCGCCCGCGACGGGACTTGCCTGCCAGCTTGACTACCAGTGCTCCTTCACCGCCAGCGATGTCGCCGACGAGTTCGACTTCCTGGTGAGCGTGGAGGTGCCGGTCATCACCGTATGTCCGTGCTCGCGGGAGATCTCCGAGCGCGGTGCCCACAGCCAGCGGGCTGTCATCCGCGCCAGCGTCCGCTCGCGCAATGAGGAGATCATCTGGCTGGAGGACCTTATCCCCCTTCTCGAGAATCAGGGAAGTGAGCAGGTCTATCCCATGCTCAAGCGGGAGGACGAGAAGCTCATCACCGAGCGTTCCTATGAGAACCCCAAGTTCGTGGAGGACGTCATACGAGACAGTGTCACTGCCCTGAAAGGCCTCCCTCAGGTGGCGTGGTTCTCCGTCTCGTGCGAGAGCTTCGAATCCATCCACAATCACAGCGCCTACGCCCAGACGCAGTGGCCGACGCCGAGCGCAGGATAGGCCTTTCGTAGAGTTGCGGGGCCTCGACCAATCAGACCGTGCCGGGCGGAGCGATTGCATGGCTGTTCAGATCGGCATAATCGTCGCGCTCGTTATCGCTGGCGTCCTGATCTACAGGGCCGGCGTTCGGTTCGTTAGCTCTCTCATGGAGGGCGAGGCCGAGGCGGTCCAGGAGCAGATGCAGGCCCCCAGAGAGCCGGTGGAGCCGGTGGGGCCTGTGGGGCCCGACGGGCTCATGGTGCTCTTCGCCGACCGCTTCGTGGACAGGCCGCCGGCGGGGAAGATGATCAGCCCCAGGCTGCGGTGCTATGCGCCGCTGACCGAAGAGGAGCTGGACGCCCAGCACTGGGCTCTGCAGATCCTGTACGCCTGCCTCGTCGAGCTGTACGAGCAGGGCTCGATCGAGATGCGGGTGGTGGATCGGCCGGCGACTCTCATGCCGCCCTTCCCTCAGAAGACCTGGGAGCTGCAGCTCTGCCAGGTAGGGCCGATGCCCGAGTCCCCGATCAGCGACGCGGTGGCGGTGGCCTTCGGGCTGCTGCGCAGACGCTCCCGGGGGCGCGATGAGGATGAGGACAGCCGGCAATGGGTGACCCTCGACGCCGTCATCGAGCAGGCGCTGAAGACCATGCGTCAGGAGATGACGTTCTGGGAGCGCTCCGGCGTCTACGGCGACATCCGCCAGTACGTGGAGGCCGCGCTCATCGCGCAGGGCTATCTCATCGAGCCCGAGCGGCCCACGTGGCTAGATCGGGTGCGCAGCAAGCGGCCCACGCCTCACGAGGAGGGAACTAAGCGGCTGGCGAAGGACGCCGAAGAGCTGCAGAAGCGGCTGGCGGAGTTCCGCCGCCGCCATGGCGGCAATCTGCTGCCTGAGGCGGCCCGCGAGACCGACGCGCTGCGGGACGTGGACACGGCGCTACTGTGCCCGCCGGAGGACGCCTCAGACATCCCGCTGGACGAGGTGCTGCGGCTGTCCATCTACGAGACCCTCATGGCGATCCGCCAGCTTGAGCCCAGCGGCGACGCCGGAGTGTGATGCCATGGATCGAGGCGAGCTCATCGAGTGGATCATCATCCTCGCCATCATCGTGGCGTGGTGGCCGCACCTGTTCCTGGGCTACGACGTTGGGTGGTACCATGCCCTCATCTACTACATCAGCCCCATCGTCCTGGCCGTGATCCTGGTGCGTCGCTACCGGCGGATGCAGGAGGGCTTCGAGTACAGCCGCAAGATCGTGGACGCCCAGCACCAGGCGACCGGCGCCAACGTGCTGGGGCAACATCCCCGGCAGCCCGGACGGCAATCGCCCTACCCCGGCGTCTTTCTCCCCGACGACATCGAGGAGCAGGTGGAGGGCCAGGCCGAGGAGACCACCGATACGCCGCAGGCCCCCAACATCCCCAGCGTGCCCGACATGCCCCACATCCGGGACATGTCAGAGCCCCCGGAGGAGGACCAGGCCGAGGAGTAGCTCCGCCCCGGCAGCCGCCCTGCCGCGCTGGGCTCTCAGCCCGCTCCAGCACGTACTTTCAGCGTAAAGCGCTGCACGTCCTCGCCGACGCCCTCGATCATCGTCCTCACGGCGACCTGGTGTTCGCCCGGCTGCTCCGGCGCAGTGCCGGTGATCTCTCCCGTCTCCGGGCTGATGCTTAGCCACCCCGGCGCCTCGATGAGCTCCCACACGGGGTGCTCGACGTCCCAGAACTTGGCGTTGTAGGAGCCCTCGTTCTCGATGCTCCGGCAGCGAAGATCGCCCAGGGAGGAGAGCGTCCGGGGGGCGTAACTGTACTCGGCCCCGCCGGCGACGTCGGTCACCGGCGCGGTGACGATCAGCGGTCGGGGCATCGCGATGTAGTCCGACGGGCCGCTCTCCACGCCTCTCGCATCCACCGCCACCACGCGGTAGTAGGCCCGGTTGGCGTTCTCGAAGTCCAGCCCCGGGCCCACGACCTGCAGGCGCCGGTCAGTCGTCTCCGCCGCCAGGTTGGCGGGCCATGTCTGCCAGCCCTGCGGCTCGCCCTGATTGCCGACCCAGACCTCGTACTCGGTATCCGAGATCGTAAAGCCCTTCTCGTCGGAGCCGTAGAC
>JBNGDZ010000533.1:0-3487 GCA_049975765.1 Armatimonadota bacterium | reverse complement strand
AAGGCCGACGCCGGACCGATCCCCGCGCCCTGCGAGTAGATGCCCGCAAAAAGCGGCAGGACCGTGCAGGAGCAGACGGCGAGGACGGTCCCTGACGTCGAGGCCACGCTGTAGCAGACGACCTTGTTCGCCCTCGGCCCCAGGTATTTCATGACCGACTCTCTGCCGATGAACACGGCGATCCCGCCCGCGATGAAGAACGCGGGCACCAGGCAGAAGAGCACATGCTCCCGCGCGTAGTCCTGGAGCATGACCCACATGTCCCACAGGGCGGTCTGCACCCGGGGATTGTGCAGGGGGATGAAGTACGCGGCAAGGAACACGGCAACGTAGAGCGCGAGCTTCTGACGGTTGGACATTGAGTGAGAGCTATCCCTTCAAGACTTCCTCGCGGCACCGCCCCGGTGTCGAGCAGGGCTCTGCCGCAGATAGATGATGGTTGGCATGCAGCGACAGGACGCCTACGCCTCCAGGGCCTCAGCCATGCGCTCTGCCTCATTCCGCAAGACAGCGTCAATGCACGGGAAGACGCGCAGAACGCAGGGTACGAGGAGGCTGTAGTAGATCTGATTGCCGTCGCGCCGGCCCTCGATGATGCCGGCGTTCTTCATCTGCGAGAGATGGCGCGAGACCGTGGGCATGCTCGAGCCCACCAGCTCCTGCAGCTCGCAGACGCACTTCTCGCCCGCCGAGAGGGCGTCGACGATGATGAGCCTGGACGGATGCGCGAGGGCCTTCATGACCTCGGCTCTGGCCTCATATACGCTCTGCTGCTCCACTCAGGCTCACCTCGACGTCGGCTGGTCTATTGTGCGATTAGCATAATAGCTAAATAGAAAGCCTGTGTCAAGACCCAATCTTGATAGCCGTCGCCGTTCGCAGAGTTACCCGATCGCCGCACATGACGGGCGCGCCTGCCCGGGCCCGGACGGCACTGGAGGTCCGCCGCGCTCACAGGCCTGCTGGTGCTGCCCGGTGAGCTGGCCGATCCTTCCGAGCGGTGACTACTTGCGGAAGAACGCGTCAGGTAGCTCGGGTGATATGAGGGATCGGGATATGGAGTGCGGCCGGCCGGGGCGCGGATGTCGTGAAGGCGATTGCCGGTCAGGGCTGCAGGGGCTGCATCGACGTTGGCGTGTTGAGCTGTCCCGCGATCTGCTCGATGACCTGCCCGTCCTCCAGCGCGAAGGCCGGGGAGGCTTCAAGCTCGAGGTAGGCGTCCACGATCTCGGAGAAGGTGGCCCATCTGATCTTGCCCTGCGCGACCAGAGGATCGAGGGTGTTCGTCAGGGCGGTCTTCCACTGCTGGAGCCGGTGGGCCATGGCGGTCGCGGAGTGGTAGTTGTGGAGGCTGTCGTGCCAGTACAGCACGTTGATGCAGCCGCGTTGCCGATGCCTCAGCGCGATCTCCGCCGCCTGCCCCAACACGCTGAAGTCGTGCCGCAGGGCTCCGAGGGGACCGCCGCCGATGTAGAGCAGGGGCACGCGTGACCGGTGTCGATGCCAATCCCCGTGGAGCGCCGGCCGCCAGACGAGGCCCGCCGCGTCAGACACACCGGTCTGGGGGTTCTTGTAGGCGCAGACCGCGTCGAAGTAGGGCGTGCGGTCCTCTCCCCAGGGGCGGGCGAAGGGCCAGAACAGATTGGCGCGGCGCGGACGCGGCCTGTCGAAATCGCCGTTGCCCACCCGCACTCGCCAGTCGGGCTGCCGCACGCAGGCCCTGATCTGCTCAGCGACCTCCTCGAGGGTGAAGGTGGTGCCGTGCGTGTGTGCGTCCAGTCCCATGCCCCGCTCAAGCAACCAGTCGAACAGCTCGGGCTCCCATTTCGCGACACCTTCGACGAAGGTCCAGTCGGGCTGGAAGGCCAGCTTCGCGCCGTGGGCTGCAAAGAGATCCGTGATCTCCCGCAGGCCCCGCGCGTGCGTGAGGAGGGCGTGTCTGTTGGTGCGGAAGAACGGCTTGTCCTCGGCGTGCATCATTGACACGACATACAGCGGGATTGGGGCCTCAAGCGTTGTAGCGTGCTCCGCTTGGGAGTGCTCGGGGAAGGGGCGATCGTGGTTCTCATCGCCGAAGGCATTCAGCGACGTCGCCGCCACCATGCACAGGCTGAGGGACACTGCCGCCAGTAGGACACGCGGGAAGGCCAGCGACGTCGCCCGTTCACGCGGAGAACGCATGGCCGACCACCTCCGCTGGCCGTGGACGTTCGGGCCATCGAGCAGGTTCACGCCCCCCGCGCGACGCGGTCTCGTAGCGGGCGATATAGTGCTCAAGTGGCGGAAGTTCGCGTATCATGCAGCGTCACGGTGGCTGCTATCGCGCCACCATGGGGGCACGCGTCTTCTCGGCACGTAGGAACGTACGCAAACTCCTGCAACTTAGCACTAGTGCAGTCGTAGGGTGGCCAGCCTCTGGCACTGCTCGCCGGTGCGGGCGGCGGCGGTGACGCGGATGAGATACATCCCACTCGGTACCTTCGTGCCCCGCTCTGAGCGGCCGTCCCAGCTCACCGTCTGCAGGCCGGCGTCGCACTCGCGATCTGAGACTATGCGCTTGATGGTGCGGCCGGCGATGTTCAGGACGTCCACGGTCACAGTTCCTGCAGCGGAAAGTGTAAAGCTGATCTGCGCGCCCTGGCCGGCGGGTTGCGCGGACACGCCCATCACCTGCAGCAGGTCATCGCGCTCGCCGAGCTCGATCTCGAACCTGCGCTGGCCCTCCCGGGCGATGTAGGTGTAGCTCGGCGCATGGCGCAGGTCGATGCGCTTGCCCGTGGCCTGATCTGTCAGCCACACGGCCATCTCGCCGGGAAGCTCCGAGGTGTCGACGATCCGCAGCGAGATCTCTTCCTGTTGAGGCGAGTTCACCGTCAGCATCCACACGTGCTCCTGAGCCTCCGGCACTATCGAGCGCGCATAGCCGATCCCATCCTCGACATCAAGATAGGCGCCGACGCCGCCGGGCATCATGGGAGGCTTGGGGGTCTTCAGCGGATCATAGGCTGCGGTCGTGCCGATCCAGGTTGAGATATCGCGGCTGTCCTCACACTCGGCCGCGAGCTGGACCCGCATCCCGCTCTCGCCCACGTCTGGGGCGTCTGCAAGGCTCGCGATCTGCCCCTGCGCCGAGTTGGGCGCCATGCCGCCCGGCTGGAAGGAGCCCGAGCCAGAGTAGGTGGACAGCATCCAGAACCCATGCCCGGCAGAGACGATGGTCATGGCGTCATAGGAGAAGTGTTTGGCGTTCCAATGGAACCCCGGCGCCATGAGCCGGCCCTGGCCTTCAGGAACCAGTCCCGCCTCCATGTGTGCCGTGGCCGTTGACCACGCTCAGCCCGTCGATGGTGATCGTTGCCCCGTCAGAGTCGAAGCGGAAAACCGAAGCCGCCTGCTCTCCGTCCACGACGGTCGCCGCCACCACGTCGGGGTCGTCCGGATCGGTACTGCGGATCGTGAGCTTCTTGTCACCAAATACTATCGCGTG
>JBNGDZ010000532.1:0-3543 GCA_049975765.1 Armatimonadota bacterium | reverse complement strand
CCCCAGGTCCGTCTCGAAGTCCGTGTAAACGCCCGGGTGAGTGGAACTGGTCAGGGTGGCGTGGCGCGGGTGCACCCGGTCAACGGTACGCACCGTCAGATGCTGCAGTGGAGCGGGGTCGCGCGGGATCTGCTCGCTCTCGTAGTAGATCTTGATGCGCGAGAGGATCAGGCCGTTGTCTCGCGACCAGACGGCCACACGGCCGGCCTCCAGCGGCTCGGGGTCGGTGGCCTCCGCCACCAGGCGGTCATCCACCCAGAACTGCAGCAGGTCGCCCTTCTTGCGCACGCGCAGCATCCACCACTTGCGGTGGAAGTCATAGGTCTGGGGCTGCCCATCCTCCCAGATCGGCAGCAGCGCCTCGGGCTCGCGGTTCTCCACCAGCGTCGTCTCGCCACGCATGATCCGCGTGGAGCTGTTGAGGTCGCCGCCGTAGATGAAGCTGTAGCCGCTGGCGGGATTCGCCCCGTCGCCGCAGATGGTGACGTTCATGTCGTTGGGGTTGCCGTAGCTGCGGGTCCCCTCCGCGACTCCCATCTTGAAGCCGGCGTAGACCTCCACGGTGATGTCGCCGACGAACTGGCGCTTCGTCCACACCGCGGCCAGCCCATCCTGCTCGAAGCCGCCGAACCACGACCACTGCGGGCTGCAGGTCCATCGGCTGGTAGTCTCCCAGAGCCCCCCGGCCGGCGTCCAGTCGGAGGGCGGGTCCGCGAAGGTATAGTCGTAGACGTGATCGGAGTAGATGTCCACCTCGCCGGGCGCGACCCTCAGGCCCGTGGCCTCCAGCGCCACTCTGCGATGCGGCACGGGAAGCACCCAGTCCGTCAGGCTCTCGCCCAACATCCGCTGCTGGCGCTCGATCTCCGCGGTGACAGCGCTGATACCGGCCTTGGCCTGTTCGTAATCGGGATGGCTCGCCAGGATCTGCTCAAGCAGCCCTTGCGCCTCTCTCAGGCGTCCCTGCCGGCGGCGCGTCTCCGCGAGCCAGTAGCGGGACTCGGTGGAGTCGGGCTTGGCGTCCAGCACCGCCTGAAGCTGCTCGGCGGCGCCGGTGAGGTCGCCGGCTGCCACCAGCGCCCGCCCCAGCCAGAATCGGGCCCCCAGATCCTCGGGGTCGGCGACCACGACCTCCCGGAGCTGAGCCACCGCCGCAGCCGCTTTGCCCGCCCTCATCAGATCCTTGGCCTCGGAGATGGAGGCCGCGTCGGCCGCGGGCAGACCCTGCGCGGCGAGGATCAGGACCATGCTCGCCGCGACTACGCGGATACGAATGCTTCCCATGATTGCGCTCCCTCGCGCGACATGCGCCCTCAGCTTAGCGCTTCTCGGAGAATGCCACGGTACCGTCGATTGTGGCGACCACCCAGGTCCCCTTGCGCTCGACGCTGACGGGGCAGGGGTTGCTCTGGACCTCAACAGCCCCCTCCGCCACTGTCTCCTCGCCATCCAGCAGCGTGGCGGTCACGGTCTTGGAGCCCTGCTGCGTGGCGATGACGACCGTCAGGCCCGCGGACTCGTCCTCCGGGCTGGCCTCGAGCCGCAGGCGTACCTCACCGGCGGAGCCGCTGACGTTGGGGACCTCGAACTGCACGGTCTTGTCGCCGAAGTAGTCTCCCTTGGTCCACCAGGTTCCCCCCTCCTCGTCGGGCTTGAGCCATGGCGCGCGGGTGCTGGCCCACTCGGCCATCTCGGGGTGCTGATCGCCCTCGGCGAACTCCTTGGTCACCCGCGCGATGCGCATGGGGGGCAGCATCTGCAGCCGAACGTTGTCGAAGGCCCCCACGCCCGGGCCCTCGGCGTAAAGCCCCGGACGCCCGGCCCTCGCGCCGGCGTCCCACGCATCCAGGATCCGCTTGCCATCGAGGTACCCCGTCAGCAGCCCGCCGTCGGCGACCAGGCCGGCCCGGTGCCAGGTGCCTGCGGGCAGATGCGCCGGCGTGGAGGACAGCACCTGCACCGCATCCCCGGCGATGCGGACGATCTGCGCCTGCCCCTCGTAGTCGAGGCCGCAGCCCTGCACGCCGATGCGAAGCGCATAGGTGGCCTCGTCATCTGCCCCGACGACGACACCCACCGCGGCCTGGCCCTCCGCGAAGAGGTCGGCGGCCCAGCTATAGCGCTCCCACTCCGGGCGACCCGTGAGAGCCACGCCGGTGCCGCGCAGGCGGCCGTCCGCGCGCTGCCACGTGCCGTCGGCCTGCACCCAGCGGCCTGCGGCCGGGCCCTCGAAGTCGTCGAACAGCACCGTCCACTCCTGCACCTTCACGCTGTCGAAGAAGGTGCCCGCGGGGCCCTCGCAGTAGAGGCCGGGCTGGCCCTGGCCGAAGAGGTCGGCCTGCGCCGCCAGCCTCGGCTCATCGTCCACCAGCACCTGCAGCACGCCATCGCAGATGCGAAGCTGCAGGCTGTACCACTGGCCGGGGATGTGCCCGCCGGAGGCCTGACTCAATACGGCGCGCTCCCCGTCGGTGACGGACACAAGCTCAAGCAGGTCGGCGTCCTCGGCCTCTGACAGCGCCGAGGTCCAGCGGACCGCAAGGTAGTTGTCCGCGTCCTGGAAGTAGGCCACCAGCCCCAGCGGGTCGGTCTCCGCCGGCCGCACCGAGGCGGTCACGGCGTAGTTGCTCCAGAACCAGTACCCGCTGCAGGCGATGCCAGGGCCCTCATGCGAGGAGCCGACGTAGCTGAAGGCATTGGCGGCCTTGTCGGCCTCCATGCGGTCGCTCTGCTCATCGGTGCGCAACGACTGGGTCTCCCACGTGCCGGAGATCGGCTCCCAGGTGCTCTGGGCGTCGGCGGCGCGCATGAAGTCGTCGGTCATGTAGACGCCGCCGAGGGGCTGGAGCATGGCGTCGGGCAGCTCCCCTCCGGCGACCGTGTAGCCCACCCGCCCGCCGGGCAACTGCATGTCCCAGGCCCTGGCCAGCACCTGGCGGTCGAGGATCAGCTCGATCCGCCAGCCATCCCGGCGAACGGTCAGCTCCATCTCGGAGCCGGCCTCCGGAGCGCCCACCACGCGCGTGCGGCCAATGGCCGTGGCCTGGCCGTTCACGACCCGCTCCACGGTGGTGCTCAGCGGCGTGACGGTGATGCGGTAGTGGTTCCGGTCGTCCTGCCAGTCGATGAAGATCCGGAGGGTGAGCGCTTCGGGATCGGCAACCTGGAGGGTACCGGCGAGGGCGTACGGCCCCTCCACCGTCTCCTCCAGCATTGTGGGCTGGTCCTGTGCGTACGCGGGCAACGCCGCGCTCGCGCCAACGAGCGCGGCGCAGGCGGCCAGCAGGCCGACACGGAACCAGGTGCCGCGGCAGGCCGCTGACATGGCTGCTTTCGTCGCCCCTCGCTCAGCCATTGTCGTCTGGCTTGATGATGTACTGGGGCGTGCGCGTCTCGGCGCGCACCGGGACGTAGCGGCTGTTGTTGGTCAGCATGAACTGGTCCAGCTTCGCTCCGTCCTCTTTGTTCTGGAACCGGATCGTGTGCACACCCGCACTGAGCTGCAGACGCGGGCCCTTCACCCAGTGCCACTTCTGGTAGGTC
>JBNGDZ010000531.1:0-3547 GCA_049975765.1 Armatimonadota bacterium | reverse complement strand
CTGCTGGACATCCTGCAGCCCTGCCCCAGCTTCAACGACCGCAACACGGCCACGTGGTACCGCGACCGCGTGCGGCCCATCGGCGATGACCACGATCCCTACGACATCCACGCGGCGCTCGATCTGGCCATGCGGTGGGGCGATGAGATCCCCCTCGGCATCATCTACCGCAGCGACCGGCCCAGCTTCGAGTCCCAGTGGCCCGTGCTGCGGGAGGGGACGCTGGTCGGGCAGTATGAGGGCTGACACGGCGACTGACGCCTCCCCCAGCCCGAGCAAGCTCGGACCGGAGGGGCTCTGGTGTCAGGAGCATGCGACGGGCGCCTCTGCTCCCCTCTCCCGGATGGAGGAGAAAGCCGGGGGCAGGCCCGATCTGCGACGCTCAACGGCGAGCACGTCCAGTTGACGCTCCCCGCCTTGCCTGCTAAGATTGCCCGCAGCGACCGAGTCCACAGCGCTCTACGGAGGGACTATCCCCATGGCTGACGTATCGCGCGAGGTCGTTGAGCATGTCGCCCTGCTGGCCAGGCTCGCGCTGAGCGAGGAGGAGAAGGATCGGCTGCAGCACGAGCTGGGCCGCATCCTCGAACACGCCGACCGCCTGCAGCAGATCGACACCGATGACATAGAGGGCACCTCGCACGTTATCCCCATGACCAACGTCTTCCGCGAGGACGAGCTCGGCGAGTCCCTCGAGGTGGACGAGGTCGTCGCCAACGCCCCCGACGCCGCGGAGGAGTTCTTCCGCGTGCCCCGCATCGTCGAGGAGTGAACGGCTGTCCAGGCGGGAGCGCCCGGACTCCGGCCTCGACCAGCCTCACACGCGCCAGATGTACCCGACGGAGGAAGAGATGAAGCTGCACGAGCTGACGGCATCTGAGTTGAGCGAGCGCCTGGCCTCAGACGAGATCTCCGCGGTGGAGGTCGCTGAGGCGCACTGCGCACGCGTCGACGAGGTCGAGGAGCACGTTGACGCCTTCATTGAGCAGACGCGTGAGCAGGCGCTGGAGCAGGCGCGGCAGGTCGATGACCGGCGCTCGGGCGGCGAGACGCTGGCTGCGCTGGCCGGGGTGCCCATCGCGATCAAGGACGTCCTGTGCACAAGGGGCGTGCCGACCACCTGCTGTTCGAGGATTCTGGAGGGCTTCAGGCCACCGTATGACGCCACCACCGTGCGGCGCTGCCGCGACGCCGGCATGCCCATGCTGGGGAAGACCAACATGGACGAGTTCGCCATGGGCTCCTCCACGGAGAACTCGGCCTTCAAGGTCACCCGCAATCCCTGGGACCTCCAGCGCGTTCCCGGCGGCTCATCCGGCGGCTCGGCGGCGGCGGTGGCGGCGGGCGAAGCGCCGCTCGCCCTGGGCTCGGACACCGGCGGCTCCATCCGCCAGCCCGCGGCCCTGTGCGGGATCACCGGCCTCAAGCCCACCTACGGGCGCGTCTCGCGCTACGGGCTGATCGCCTACGCCTCCTCCCTCGACCAGGTCGGCCCGCTGGCGCGCGACGTGCGCGACTGCGCGCTGGTGATGAACGTGCTGGCGGGGAAGGACCAGCAGGACGCCACGTCGGCCGACATCGACGTGCCGGACTACGTGGCGGCGCTGACCGGCGAGGTGCAGGGCCTGCGGGCGGGCGTGCCGGTGGAGCTGATGGGCGAGGGCATCGACCCGCAGGTGAAGTCCACTGTCGAGGCGGCGATCGGCCAGCTCGAGGAGCTCGGCATGGCGGTCGAGGAGGTGGAGATGCCGAATCTCGACTTCTCGCTGCCTGTCTACTACCTCATCGCCCCGGCGGAGGCGGCCAGCAATCTGGCGCGCTACGACGGCGTTCGCTACGGCCATCGCACCGAGCAGGACGTGGACGACATCTACGATCTGATCGCGAAGAGCCGCGGCGAGGGCTTCGGGCCGGAGGTGCGGCTGCGCATCATGCTGGGGACCTTCGCACTCAGCGCCGGCTACTATGACGCCTACTACCTGAAGGCGCAGAAGGTGCGCACGCTCATCAAGCGGGACTTCGACCGGGCCTTCGAGGATCACGACGTGCTGCTCTCGCCCACGTCCCCGACCGTAGCCTTTGGCATCGGGGAGAAGGCCGACGATCCGCTGCAGATGAAGCTGGCCGACATCTGCACGATTCCCGTGAACCTGGCGGGCATCCCGGCGCTGTCGATCCCCTGCGGGATGGCCGACGGCATGCCGGTGGGCCTGCAGATCATGGGCCGGCCCTTCGAGGAGGACCTCATCATGCGCGTCGGCGACGCCTACCAGCAGGCCACGGACTGGCACACGATGCGACCTCAACTGTAGGTAGTCGCGCTGGGCCGGCTTCGTTCTATCTGATCGCGCCTCACCAGGTCGCTCCCTCCTCATGATGTTGCGCATGCGTTTCGCGGGCGCCCCACTCAGGGGCGCCCTTTGCATGGGCCGGGGCGCGCGGAGAGGGTTCTTCCGGGGAAGGAGCGAATACCGGCTTGCAGACCCACGCGATGGAGGGCAGCGCCATGCCGGAGACCGCCGAGGAGCCGCGACGATGCTCATTCTGCGGTCGGCGCGAAGACCAGGTGGGCAAGCTGATCGCGGGGCCCGGCGTCTGCATCTGCGCCCAGTGCGTGGAGTTGTGCAACCAGATCCTCGAGGGCAAGCAGGAGCGGAAGGCGGGACGGACACTGGCGGCAAACGAGCGGCTTGAGGAGCTCGTGCAGATGTCGCGCGAGCTGGGCGACCCCGAGAACGACTACCTGATCCTCGGCGAGGGCAACACCTCCGCCGGCGCGGATGATGAGAGCTTCTTCGTGAAGGCCTCAGGCGTATGCCTGGGGGAGATCGACCGCGGTGGCTTCGTCCGCGTCTCGCGGCAGGCGGTCAGAGAGCTGCTGGGCGAGGAGGCGCTGACCGACGATGAGATCACCGAGGGCCTGCGCGAGGCCGCCATCGAGCCCCAGGACCTGCGGCCGTCGGTGGAGACCTTCCTGCACGCCATGCTGCTGGACCTGCCGGGCATCGAGTTCGTGGGGCACTCGCACCCCACCGCCGTGAATGCCCTGCTGTGCTCGCAGCGGCCTGAGGAGGCGGTGCGCGGGCGGCTGTTCCCGGACGAGGTCGTCTGCTGCGGGCCGGAGTCGGCGTGGGTGCCCTACACTGACCCGGGCCTTCCGCTGGCCCATGCGGTCGGGCAGGCCGTGGAGGACTACATACAGCGCTGGAACGCGCCCCCGGTGGTCATCGTGATGCAGAATCACGGCCTCATCGCCGTCGGCGCCACGCCCGCGCAGGTGCTCAACGCCACGGCCATGGCCGTCAAGTCCGCCCGCATCCGCCTCGGAGCCGCCGCCTGGGGAGGCATTCGCCCCCTGTCGGAGAGCGAGCTGGATCGTATCTACACCCGCCCGGATGAGGAGTACCGGCGCGAGCTGCTCTCGCGCGGAGAGGGTCCGGGCGGATGATCATAGGCTGCCGGAGGACGCCATGAGCGACTACGAGAGCTTCGTGGATGGGACCTGTCCGCTGCCCGACACCAACGTGGCCTGGCCGCTGTACGGGAA
>JBNGDZ010000530.1:2054-3558 GCA_049975765.1 Armatimonadota bacterium | reverse complement strand
GCTCCACGGCCTCCTCGGTGCGGCCCTCCTCTTTCAGCAGCAGGCCGAGCTGCAGGTGCGCCTGTGGCGACTGCCCCCCACGGGTCTCCTCGCTCTGCACGAGCTTGGTGAGCACCTCGATGGCCTCCGCGGTGCGGCCGCCACGGTCCAGCAGCATCGCCAGTTGGAAGCGCGCCGACGCGTTGTAGGGGTCCTGCTTGGCCGCGGTGGCCAGCAGCTCGGCCGCCTGGCCGGCGTGCTTCTCGGGGTCCTCCTCGAGAAGCTTATAGGCCTTCAGCTCGGCGTCGATGATCTCTATCTCTGCGCTGTCGCGGAGCCGCTGCTGGAAATCTTGCCACGCCTGCTCCCGGCGCTGCGCCAGAAGTTGCTCGCGGTACTGCTCCTTGTTCTCCTCGAAGTCCTCCGGCAGCTCCAGCCGGCGGCCCTCGACCTTGATAATGTGCATGCCGAAGTCGGTCTCGAAGGGGTCGGAGATCTCGCCCTCCTTGAGCTTGAAGGCCACCTCGCTGAACTCCGGCACCATGCGGTCCCTGGTGAACCAGCCCAGGTCGCCGCCCTGGGCCGCGCTGGGGCCGTCGGAGTGCTCCTCGGCCAGCTTCGCGAAGTCGGCGCCCTCCTGGGCCTTCTTCTTGAGCTCCAGCAGCCTCTCCCGTGCCCTGGCCTTGGCCTGCTCGAGCGTCATGGTGCTCTGGGCCTCGGGCTCCTCCGGCGCCGCGGACTCGGCGTCCGGGGCCTCCCCCGTATCGGCCTCCGCTTCCCCGTCGTTCGCCTCGTCGCTCGTGGCCTCGGCGAGGATATGTCGGGCCTTGACCTCCTCGTAGCTCTCCTTGAGCTCTTCATCGGAGATGGTGACGGCGCTCTCGATCTTCTCACGCAGCTTCTCGAAGCGCAGGGACTCCCGCAGCCTCTCGTCGTCAGGCAGCCGCTCGCTGCGGATCTCAGCCTTGAACTGGTCCAGCGACATGTCGCGCTCCTGGAGGATGCTGTGCAGTGTGCGCTGGTCGGGGTACTGGTAAGCGATCATCTCCTCGACTATCTCGTCCTTCTTCGCCTCGAGCTCTTGATCCGTGACTCGGATGCCTTCGGCGCGTGCCGCCTCCTGGAGCAGTTCGCGATCGATCAGCGCATCCAGCACGTTGGTCTTGAGGTAGCGCATCATGGTGAGGTCCGCGGGCTGCTCCTGCCTCGCCTGGTAGAGCCTGGCCTCGTACTCGTTGCGCGACAGCTTGTGTCCGTCCACGACCGCGACGGCGGCCGAGACCTTGCGATCCCCGGCCCCTCGGGCGGCTCCTCCGCCGCCCATTCCCGGACCGTACATGTAGTATGTGCCGACTATGAAGATGATGACGAACAGCCAGAAGATGATGGCCAGCGGCGAACCAAGCTCGAAGGTGCGGCCGAACAGAGTCAGCTTGATCTGCTTACGGACCATCTTGCGCATCTTGACGATAGACATTGAGTGCTCCCTTTCGCAGTGTGCATCGCGAATGAGCCCGGGCTAGCG
>JBNGDZ010000530.1:0-2044 GCA_049975765.1 Armatimonadota bacterium | reverse complement strand
CTGAGAGGTGTTCCTCCCAGCACTCCTCCACGTATCCGCCGAGCTGATGCTTGAAGTGATCGATGCTGAAGCGCAGCGCGTTGGCGCGGCAGACCTCCGGGTCGAAGCGCCGGGGGTCGAAGTCCTCCAGAGCCGCCACCAGGGCCTCAACGGTCTGCTCCTCGAAGAACTGGCAGGTCCGGCCCTCCACCATGGTCTCGACGGCGCCGCCGGCGCGGTAGGCGATCACCGGTGTGCCGGTGGCATTGGCTTCCAGCGGTGTGAGGCCGAAGTCCTCCTCCTGGGGCATGATGAAGCCCCGGGAGCGCTGGTAGTAGCGAACGATCTCGTCGTCAGGCACCCTCCCACACATCTGCACCGTGGGCCCGGCCAGATCGCACAGGTACTCGAACTCCGGGCCGTCGCCCACCACCTTTAGCGGCAGCTGCAGCTCGTTGCACGCCTGAACGGCCAGGTCCACGCGCTTGTATGGGTTGAGCGCCGAGACCACCAGCAGGTAGTCCTCCGTCCCATCCCCGGGTACGAACCTCTCGGTGTCCACCGGGGGATGGATGACCCGGTCCGGATCCCGGAGGTATGCGTCTCGCATCCGCCGCCGAGTGGTCTCCGAGATCGCCACCATGTGCTGGGGGCGGCGGGCGGTGCGCCGGTCCCACTCGCGCAGCGGCGGGATCGTAGCTCGAACGAAGGCCTTCGCGAGCCTCCCGGCGCGCAGGGAGTCGATGTACTCATCGGCCCAGAACCATAGGAAGCGCGCCGGGCTGTAGCAGTAGGCGATGTGCAGTGCGCCATCCCGCTGCCGGGCGCTCTTGGACCACCCGCAGCTTGAGCTGATGACCAGGTCGAACTCGCTCAGGTCCAGGTAGTCGATCGCCACCGGCATCAGCAGGTACAGCTTCCTGTAAAGCCGCAGCGAGCCGGGGATGTCCTGCAGCAGCGACGGGCGAATGTCCCACTCGCGCAGGCGGTCCTCCATCTGATCAGGGTCATACAGGATCGTGAAGACCGGTGCGTCCGGCCACATCTCGTGCATGACATCAACCACGCGCTCGGCGCCACGAATGCCCTGCACCAGATAGTCGTGGACGATCGCCAGCTTCACGAAGGGGCCCTCTCCCGCTCCGCAAGCAGGCCCGCGCGAATGGAGCAGAACCGCCCGCACATCGAGCACGCCGGGTCATTCACCGACGGCCTGTCGCCGCGCTTGACGCGGAAGCGCCCCGGGTCCAGCGCCAGATCCTCCATCTTCGCCCAGTCCAGCGCGTGACGGGCGCGGGACATCTCATCATCCCACTGCTGCGCGCCGGGAACGCCCTTGACCAGGTCCGCCGCATGTGCGGCGATGCGCGAGGCCATGACTCCCTCGATGACGTCCTCGACGGTGGGCAGCCCGATGTGCTCGGCGGGAGTGACGTAGCACAGGTAATCGGCTCCCGCCGCCGCGCAGATGGCGCCGCCGATGGCGCCGGTGATGTGATCGTAGCCCGGCGCAACGTCGGTCACCAGCGGCCCCAGGACGTAGAAGGGCGCATCGTGGCAGAGGCGCTTCTGGAGGACCACGTTGGCCTCGATCTGGTCCAGCGGAACGTGGCCGGGCCCCTCCACGAAGGCCTGCACGCCCGCCTCGCGGGCCCGCAGGACCAGCTCGCCGAGCACCCTCGTCTCGGCCACCTGCCCGGCGTCGGTGGCATCGGCCAGGGCGCCGGGTCGGAGCCCGTCGCCGAGGCTGATCGCCACCTCGTAGCGGCGGAGGATCTCCAGCACGTCGTCGTAGCGCTCATAGAGTGGGTTCTCCGCGTCATTCTCGCGCATCCACGCCGCCATGAGGCTGCCGCCGCGGCTCACGATGCCGCCGACGCGCGGCTGCGTCTTGAGCGCTGCAACGGACGCCCTCGTCACGCCACAGTGCAGTGTCTGGAAGTCAACGCCGTCGGCCGCCTGCCGCTCGATGACCTCCAGCACAGTGTCCGGGTGCATCTGCAGCATGTTCCCGTGGCGCTCATCTGCCTCGTGATCATCGCACGACTCGGCTGGCTGCAGCTCA
>JBNGDZ010000529.1:0-3570 GCA_049975765.1 Armatimonadota bacterium | reverse complement strand
CGGAGCTGGAGTTCCCCGTGCGCGCCGACATGCGCGACCTGAAGGTGTGGATGATGATGAAGCTGTTGGAGGACCCCTACGCGGACTATGATGCCCTGCTGACGACGTTCACCGATGGCTTCTACGGGGCGGCGGGGCCCGTCATCCGCGAGTACCTCTCGGCGCTGCAGGCGGCCTCGGAGCAGCGAATCAGCTACATCTCCATGGGCGCCACGCTGCCGTCATTCGGCTACCTGACACTGGACTTCATCCGACAGGCGCAGTCGATCTTCGACCGCGCGGAGCGGGCCGTGGCCGGCGACGAGGTGCTGCTGCAGCGCGTCAGGCACGCCCGCATGCCCCTCGACCGCGCCACGGTGATGTTGTTTCGAAAGCTCACCCGTGCCTGGGCCGCCGAGGGCAACGAGCCGGAGACCATGCCCCTCGACCGGGAGGCGATCTCCGACCGCTACGCGCAGACGTGGCGGGCGGAGATCGAGCGGCGCTTCCCGGAGGACCAACAGGAGGAGGAGCGCGCCCGAATCGAGGACGAGATCACGCGCTACACGGCGCTGCCCACCTACGTGCCACCGCCTGAGAGGTTCGCGGACCTGCCCGCCGACCGGGTCTTCGACTTCACCGCCGACGTCACACGCAACTGGAAGGACATCGTGAGGGTGGTGCGGGACGAGGAGGCGGAGAGCGGCATCACCAATCGCCTGCAGTTCCCCACCGCCATCGACACGGACAATCACCCGATCGAGCGATACCGGCTGCCTATGCCGTGGGGCCTGTACGACCAGGCCAACCGCCGGGCTGCCGGCAGCGGGCGGATCGAGGCCGAGGACGTTCCGGGGCCGGGCTACCACTGGTATAAGATGGGCACCTTCGAGATCGGCCCATCCTACTACGTCTACTTCTTCTGGAGCTGGATCATCCAGGTGGACATCGACGCCGCGTGGGACCCTGAGCACCCAAATCAGCAGTTCGACATCTGGGCGCGCATCAAGTTCGAGGGTCCGGCATTCCCCCACGGTGACCCGGAGGCGCAGAACGCCATCAGCGTGGAGCGCGTGGTCTTGGTGAAGGCCGAGGAGTGAGCGCCAGCACGGGGTACTTCGGCTCCTGGCGCTACTGCTCCAAGGCGTCCTGCATTCGCTCGATGGCCTCCGCGAGGGCCTCGCGGGCGGCAGCCACGGCGGTGACGTCCAGCGTGTACGGCTGATCGTTCGCGCCCTGGACCCTGGGCCACCGCTCCACCAGCGCCAGGGCCTGCTGCACGGCCTGCCGGCCCAGGCCGGCCGTCTCTGCGTCGCCCGCCTCCTCGAGGCGGGTCGCGAGGGTTTCCGCCAGCGCCATGTACTCGTAGTCCTCCAGGCCCTCGCGGAACAGCTCCCAGCGGACCGAGTCGATCGGGCCCGCCTCCTCCTCACTGCGGGGCGGGTAGAGCAGGACGCCGGAGCTGCCCTCGCCGGCCGTCCAGGGGTCCTCCATAGGTCCGCGCCAACAGACCGTCCCCCACCAGGAGTAGGTGCCGTCCACCCGGTACTTGCGCAGCAGCCACGGCCAGAGCCTCACGCGGATGGGCGGGTGTTCGGGAAAGTTGACGCCGTTGTTGTAGACCAGGATGGCATCGCCGTCGGCGCGGGCGGCCTCGATCTGCGCCAGCGAGCGCTCCCAGGCGTCGGTGTGCAGCACCCAGACGTGGGTAACGTCGAGCAGCTCCGGATGCGGCGCGCTGACCGTGTGTGCGATGCGCAGCTTCGGCTCGATGTCCAGCAGCAGCTCGCTGATGGTGCGGATGCCGTTGCGCGTGCGTTCATCGTCCAGTCGGGGTTCGTCGATGAAGTGCGCGGTGGGCTCCAGGAAGACCCCGGCGTCCTTTAGCGCCGCCACCAGCGTGGTCATGTAGTCGCGGAAGGGCGGCTCAAAGGCGGGATTGAGCTCGGTCAGCTCCTCGTTGGCGAAGATGCCGATGCCCTGCCACTGGGCATCGGGGGGCATGACGTGATCCCCGCGGTGGCCGATCCACAGTGAGGGGACGGTGAACCGCCGCGCGCCCAGCTCCTCGTGCATGAAAAGCAGGTGTTCGATGTACTCCTCGGCCTCCACCGTCGCCGTCTCGTCCTGCACCTGCACCCGGGGAATCACGCCCGGCGAGCACCGGCTGCGATGTGCGTAGATGTCGGCGTAGTAGCGCGCCAGGACGTACTCAGGATCACCGCTCTCCCTCGCCAGCACCAGTGCCGGTCGCAGGTGGGAGTGCACGTCAAGGCTCGGCCGGGGCGGCATGGCGAAGTCGTAGACGTGCAGCCGCAGCGGCACCGTGGTGACCTCTTCATCACCCGCGATGAGCGTCAGCCTTCCCTCGTAGTCGCCGGCCGGCTGATCCGGGGGCACCTGCAGCGTAAACCAGAAGCCCTGGTTGACGCCCTCAGGGATATCCACCGGCGAACGGTCAGTCAGCGGGTCGGGGTTGAGGCCCCGGTGGCCGTAGGGCCCCATGGGCCGCTCGATGTTGACGGTCTCTACTCGCCGGCAGAACATGCGGTCCCCCGGCAGAACGTCCGGGCCTGACAGTTCGGTCCAGGTGAACGCCACGTTGCGGGCGCTGGCCGTCGGCGTGACCGCGACCTGGAAGGCCTCGTACTCCCCACGGGCGGCGGAGATGGAGATCGCCTCCAGCGCCTCTCCCTCCGGCGGCGCGCGATCGGGCAGGATCTTACGATTCACGTTCTCGCTCCACAGAGCGCCGCCCGGAAACTGTCGCAGCATACGGGCGGTGTCCTCCAGCTCAGGCTGTGCCACGGCCCTGATGACCACGTCATCGAGCAGCAGGCGCACGCCGGGCTGGTCGGCGCGGAGCTTGACCAACAGTGAGACCGCCTCCACGCCCTCCGGGACGCGGAACTCACCGAAATCCGCGGCCACCCAGCCCTCCTCGTCGGCACCCCCCATCCACTGTCCATTCACGAACTGGCCTCGCTGATCGTGAGGGATGGCGACCTCGGGGCGGTACAGGAGGGTCTGCATGTCGCCCTCGCCCACCGCGTAGCGAACGAAGGGCACCACGCGACCCGGCCCGCCCTCGGCGCGGTAGTGGAGGCCGAGGCTGTAGATGCCCTCGGGCTGAACCGGAACAGACACGCTCCAGCCGCCGTTGAGCCCGGAGATACCCAGGCTCCGCGACCCGGTGAATGCGCGCTGAGACTCCCACCAGCCCTCAGACTCCTGCCACGAGTAGAAGCCCCACTCGGCCGGCTCATCCCCCGCTCCCTCCTCGATGCCGGCGTTGGGCACGAGGCTGCCAGTTGGCGCATCCTGGGCAGTGGCGGCGCAGTTGCACATGACCGCTATGGCGATGCCGGCGACCAGATGCCAGAGGCGGAGCACGTCTGTCACTGTACTCACCCTCCCTTCACGTCGGGCGCCTGAGAAGCCGCCACAGCAGACCGCCGCCTGCGTGTGGCCCGGGAAGGCAGCCCGGGCAGCTTGCGCGGGTTGGAGCGGATTCCAACGTGAATGCCACATCCGCCTCCAGCACCCAGGCCCAGAAGCCGCCGCCCTCCAGGGTGCTCTCATCGTCCATGT
>JBNGDZ010000528.1:0-3572 GCA_049975765.1 Armatimonadota bacterium | reverse complement strand
ATGTGGGTCCGCGAGGTGGAGCTGTTCGCGGCGCAATAGAGCCGTCAGGGCCCCGCGTCCGGCCCGGCCTGGAAGTTGGTCAGCACCTCCTCCGCCGACAGCGCGCGGCTGTAGAGCGCCACGAGGCGGATCGAGCCGCTCCATGTCCGGTCGCGGGTGAGCTCGTTCGCCAGGCCCAGCCGGAAGCTCTCGTCCCAGTTCGAGAGATCGCCGCCGACCCGGCCCTCGACCGCAAGGTTGCCGTCGATGTAGATGCGCGCGGTGCCGTCGGCAGCGCGTGTGTAGACCACGTGCGCCAGCTCCGTGGTCAGAGATCCCTCCGGGGCGTCCAGAGAAGGGACGCCGTTGGCGCCGGTCTCCGTGGTGCGTAGCCGCACGATGTAGCGGTCGCCCTGCTGCCCGAGGGTGAAGTTGCGCTGGCCGGGATCGCGCGAGAGCGTCACGATGCGCGCCGGGCCCTCCTGATCCAGGCTGGCCGGCTGCACCCACGCCTCCATCGTGATCTCGTTGCTCTGCATGCAGGCGGCGCCGAGCTCCTCGGCCGCTCGCTCCGAGGCGATGAGCGAGTCCTGGCTCACCACCAGCTCCCCCTCCGCCACGTCGGCGGCGCTGTCCTCGTCGATCCGCAGCGGCAGCGGCGAATCGCTCCCGCTGGCATCATGGACGACGCCATCCGCGACGTCATGGAAGGTGTAGAGGGCCAGCAGGTCCTCCGTCACCCGAGGGGGCTGCTCCGTCCAGGTAAAGGTCACCTGCGTGCCCTCGGGTACCGCGTTGGGCGTGATCCAGGTGTCGGTCACGCCGGCAACCGTCAGCGTGTACTCCTGCTGCTGCATGGGCGAGGTGCGCAGGGTCACGACGGTGCCACCCTCACTGAGCTCGACGGCCTCCACCATGACGCCCGGCTGCACCGCGTAGCTCTCCGTGCTCTCGGCGGTGGCGGGATCGACCGGCTCGGAGAAGCGTAGCCGAACCACCTCCGGGTCGCCGCCGGCGTAGACGGAGGCGATGCGGGGCGGGGTCGTGTCCGGCCGGGCGCTCTCGAGCAGAAGCACCCAGTCCGGATCCTCATCCCCGGTCGGCGGAAGGAACGTCTCGGGAGCGTGCTGGTCGAACTCGCCGATCTCCTGGCGCGAGCCGCTGCGGGGATTGAGCCACGAGGCCCGCACGCCCTCGCCCCG
This sequence comes from Armatimonadota bacterium, assembly GCA_049975765.1. Classification (GTDB taxonomy): domain Bacteria; phylum Armatimonadota; class Zipacnadia; order Zipacnadales; family UBA5352; genus JAYENL01. Next base: position 2,391 of record JBNGDZ010000528.1, on the reverse strand, counting down.
AATCACCCGAAGGTCAACCGTCGCGGCAATGCTCTCCGGGAAGTAGACCAGTGCGAAGTCGCCCTCGGCGGCGCGGGCTGCCGCCACGTAGTAGCCGTCCTCGCCGCCGCCCGAGATCATCTCAGGGGCCGGCTGCAGGCGGTGCCAGTCCAGCGAGGTGAGGATAGCCTTGAGCTGCCCCATGTGCCGCGCGCCGGGAAGGTCCAGCGCCTGGCGCCACTCGATGCGCGGGTCCCAGCGGGAGTCCTGCCCCTGGCGCCAGAACTGGAACACGCCGTTGCAGCCGTAGGTGTGCCCGCAGGCGCCGGAGAGCACCGCGTGCCAGGCGGCCTTGCGGACGTCGTGGTCATCGATACGCGGCCCCTCACGCCGCAGCCCGTGGATGATGTTCTCGTAGCGGGGCTCGCCCACGACCGTGGGCTTGACGGGCGTGAGGCGGTAGTCGCGCAGCACGTAGCGGTAGTCGGGGTAGTCGATGGAGTGGCCGCTCTGGATCATGTTGACGTCCAGCCACTGGTCCTCGTGGAAGAACTCCGAGGAGCTGTGCCCGCCGCCGCGCGGGTGGTACGTCATCAGGTGCTCCTGCTCCTCGGCGTCCGCGATCCCGGCGGCCAGCCGGCGGAAGACGTCCTCGTGACCATCCGGCAGGCGGTCGCCGCCGAGCACCCACACGATGTTGGGCCGATCGCCCAGTCGAGCGCCCAGCCAGTTGCCGTACTCGTAGGCGTTGCCGGCGTTGATGCGCTCATTGACGGTCACGAAGTCCCCCCAGGCGGGCAGCAGCGCCATCACGATGCCCCGCTCGGCGGCCATGTCCACGATACGCGCCACGCGGTCAAAGTACGCCGGGTTCGGCCGCGCGGGGTCACCGTCGAGCCAGGGCTCCTCGCCGTACGGGTTGGGGTCGGGCGATCCCCAGGCGAGCACGGCCTGCACCACGGTGAAGCCCTTATCGCGGCGATCGTCAAGGTACTCGGCGGCCTCCTCCTCGGTCAGCGCGGTGAACAGGCCCCAGCCCGTGTCACCGAGCCAGAAGAAGGGACCACCGTTGCCGTCAACGAGATATCGCCCGCTCTCATGCACGCGCAGGTGCAGACTCTCTCCCTGCGCCTGAACGTTCGTGCCACACAGGCAGGATACAGCTGTCACGAGAACAGATACCTCCAGGGCAATCGCAAGTCGCGAGGCCATTGGGTGAGCCCTCCTCGTGCGCCAGCTTGTTCGCTACCCCAGTTAAACGCCAACGCCCCAGTCTCGTTCCACGTGTCGCGGCAATGGGAGGCGCTCGCGTGGGCCGCTCAGGCCACGGGACTGGTGGTGCGCAGCAGGGGGTCGCCGGGGGCTGAGTATGGCGCGCAGTTGCACACGTAGCGGTCCGGCTGCTGCCCGTGGCGGGCGAAGTCGTCGGCGAAGCGCTCCCAGGTTGTGCGCTGCTCGCGGCAGAAGGCGTACGGAGTCTGGGGGCTGACGCGCTCCAGCTCGTCGATGACGAAGCGGTAGACCTCGTGTCGATATGAGTCGGGGATCTGGCAGCCGTCCGGGATCTCCTCGCGCTCATCGCGGCGCATGACCTCAAGCAGCTTTGGGTCGAGCATCTCGGGGTCGAAGTCGGCCAGAATGTCCTGATGGTCCATGTAGCGAAGCGTTTCGAAGGTGATCACGTCCGGCTGCACGCGCGCGAAGAGCAGCTCGATCATCTCCCGGATCTCCTCGCGCCAGTTGCGCACGGGGATGATGGGCGAGAAGCGGTGCCGCACGTGATACCCGGCCTGCTGGCACCTGCGGCTGGCCTCGATGCGTTCCTCCATGGGCGCGCTGAGCCACTCGATCTCGACGCTCTGCGTGCGGCCGGCCAGCGACCAGCAGCAGACGGTATGCCCGCGATGGTCGAGGTTCAGCAGGAAGTCCACGTTCGATGACTTGCCCACATACAGCTCCAGGAACTGCCCCTGGCGATGGGCGAAAAAGTCGATGAGCAGCTGTGACGCGCCGTACTCCGGCTCGAAGGCCACGATGTCGGTCCCGTTGTCATACTGAAAGAGCGTCTGCTTCGGCGCGCGGCGGTCGATGAGCCCCGGCAGGCGCTCCACGAACTCCTCCACGTTCACCATCAGCGTCACGTAGTGCCCCAGCGAGCAGTAGGCGCAGCGGTAGTGACAGCCCCAGGCGGAGTGGATCTGCCAGGCGGGCTGGCAGACCATGCCGGTCTCGCGCCGGTGCTTGGGCGAGCCCGATCTGCGCCAGTGGAAGCCGTCATAGCCCGACAGCGGATAGGTCCCCCGGCAGAGAGTAGGGTAGCGCTCAAGGCGCGCCCGGCGAACCTCCTCGGGGTCGTCGAAGCGGCCCAGGTTGAGGATCACAACCGGGTCGATGTCACGGTACATGCCGTGT
>JBNGDZ010000527.1:0-3594 GCA_049975765.1 Armatimonadota bacterium | reverse complement strand
GTGCGCAGGCCGTGGCCGCGCTCGCCTATGGGACCGAGACCATCGCGCCGGTCGTCTCCGGGGAGCCGGAGCGTCCCATTGTGCTGGAGGGCGAGCGTGGCCCCGACGGCGAGTGGCTCACCCTGCTCGACATCGGCGTCCCCGTCAGCGGCTGGGAGCCTGCGCCTGAGGTGGGGCCGGGCGTCTTCAGGACCGACGACCTGGATTTCGTCCCCTACTCCATGACCCTCGATGGCAAGCAGCTTCTGCGCATGCACGACACGCGTATCATGGCGCCGGGGACGGGCTTCGAGTACCTGGCGCTGCCCGCCGATGCGCCGGTGGAGGCGGAGTACCCCGGCGGCTACGTCGATGAGCAGGGCTTCTGGGACGGCGTCGAGGTCATCTACGGCGCGCATGAGGGCGTGACCTACATCCGCTTTCGCGACGGCGATGACCCGACCGGGATGGACCTGCGCGCCGCGCCCGCGGGCGGCGGGATCCAGCTTCGGGATGTCAGCCACTGGACGATCCGCGACCTCCGCATCGGCAATGCCGAGGACTGCGTGGTGATCGAGGGCGGGCAGGCGCATCACAACACGGTGCAGCGCTGCTTCCTCAGCAACGGGCATAACCGCGTGGTAATCACCGGCGGCGCCGCCTCCAACACCGTCCGCGACAACGAGATGACGCTCAACTACTACGGCTACGACGATCCCGGCGCCTGGGGGGCGGTGGAGAGGACGATGCACACCTCCATCCGCTGCCGCCTCTACCGGGCCTTCAAGACCATCCAGGGCCCCGGCGGCTCCGACGATCACGGCGTGTGGCTGCGCAGGGCCGGCCCCGGCAATGAGGTGCGCGGCAATCATATCTACGCGGGGCTGATCGGCGTCTCCACCGGCGACTGCCGCGACGCGGATGTGCATCACAACGTCATTCACGGCATGTCCAGCATTGGCATCCTGACCTCGGAGGACGCGCAGAGGGGGCCGGTTGACCTGCGCGCACATGACAACCTGGTCTATGACTGCAATATCAACTTCCGCCTGCATCACTACAACAACTGCCTGCCCGGGCAGCGGCGCGAGTACCACTACCGCAACCTCTCCTGGCAGCGCCCGGGCATGGGGACGCATATCTACATACACTGGACCTCCGAGGAGATGACCGAGGGCTGCGATCACCCCGAGCTGTATCTCTACCACAACAGCTTCGTCGGCGGCTATCGCGCCTTCGTGACCTCCGGATGGGCCGACGACGGCGGCGGCAACCGAGGGATCTGGCTGCTCAACAACATCCTCGACGCCGGCTACGCGCTCTACGGCAGCTCCGACTACATGGCAGACGCCATGATGATGGGCCCGGTGGACCACAACCTGCTGGTCGGCACCATCAACCACGGGGATGCGGCGTGGCTTGGAGAGCACAACGTGGCCCTGGAGGATGCGCCGCTGTGGCCCGCTGAGGGCATGCCGGACTTCGAGCTGACCGAGGACAGCCCCGCGCGCGGCATCGGCCTGGATCTGTCGCGCCCCTTCGAGGTGATGGGCCGCACGCACGACGCCATGCCCGGTATGGAACCGGGCTACTTCACAGGTCCCGCCCCCGATGCCGGCGCCCTGCAGTTCGGCGAACCAGCGCCCGTCGCTCCCCCGGGGACCTGAGACCCCTGACAGAGCCACTGAAGAGCGTTTCAGCCGCGTGCTCGCCGCGCGCTCACCGGACCTCGTGCTCGCGCTGGTACTGCACCGTGCGGCGGACGCCCTCCCGGAACTCGACGGTCGGCTCCCAGCCCAGCACCTGGCGCGCGCGAGAGGGATCCACGCAGGAGTGGCGGACGTCGCCGGCGCGCTCGTCGCCGTAGATCGGTGGCTCCTCGAAGCCCACCGCCGCCGCCACGGCGTCGTAGACCTCCTGGTCGGTGGTCTGCACGCCGGTGCCGATGTTGATGACCTCGCCCGAGCCGCGCTCCAGCGCCAGGACGTTCGCCTCCACCACGTCGCCCACGTAGACGTAGTCGCGGGTCTTGTCGCCGGTGCCGAAGATCGTGGGTCGCTCGCCGCGCAGCATCATGTTCGCGAAGATGGCGTTGACGCCGGCCTCGCCGTGGGGGTTCTGGCGCGGGCCGTAGACGTTGGCGTAGCGCAGGATCGTGTAGTCGCAGCCGTAGAGCCGCCCGTAGAGCTGGAAGTAGACCTCGCCGGCCAGCTTCGAGGCGCCGTAGTGGGAGACGGGCTGCAGTGGCGCGCCCTCGCCAGTGGGGATCGCGTCGGCGTCGCCGTAGATGGCGCCGCCTGAGGACGAGAAGACGAACTTCCGCGCGCCGGCGCCGCGGGCGGTCTCGATCACGTTGAGCGTCCCGATGATGTTGGTCTCGGCGTCGAACTGTGGCTCGATCACCGAGCGGCGCACGTCCATCTGGGCCGCATGGTGGTTGACGACCTCCGGCTGCTCCGCCGCCATGACCTCCGCCAGGGCCTCGGCGTCGGTGATCGAGACCTCGTGGAAGGCGGCATCGGGATTGAGGTTGCTGCGGCGACCGGTGGCGAGGTTGTCCACGACGGACACCTGGTGCCCGTCGGCGATGTAGCGATCGACGATGTTCGAGCCGATGAAGCCGGCCCCGCCGGTGACGAGAATCCTCATGGTGGCCTCCTGACGGCAGCGGATACGAACCGGGATCAGACCACGTCAGCGTCGTCGAGCATCTCGGCGAACTGCATGGCGTTCTGGACCGCCTGCGCGTGGTAGTGGTTGTTAAAGAACAGGTAGGTGTCGTCGGTTTGCTCCGTCAGCTCCTGCACCTTGGGGACCCAGTCGCGGAGTTCCTCCTCCGAGTAGAGGTAGTCGTAGCGCTCCCAGGCCTCGTCGTGCTCCCACCACTTCTCGTAGTTGCGACCGTGGAAGCGCACGTAGGCGATGTTGGAGGTAGCCTCCGCGATGGGCGGAATGAGGCTGTCGAACTGCGGCTGATCCACGCAGCAGTAGCCGAAGCCGGCCTCGCGCAGGAACTCGAACATCTCGTCCACGATCCACTCGCGGTTGCGGAACTCGATGACCACCGGGACGCCGTGCATCAGCCGCCTCAGTGCCTTGAGGTAATCCACGTTCTCCTGGTTGAGCTTGAAGCTCCATGGGAACTGCGCGAGCACGCAGCCGAACTTGTTCTGCTCCCGCAGCGGGTCGAGGGCGGCGATGAACTCCTCGAAGGTGGCCTCATCAGCCTCCTCACGCTCGTGGGTCATCTGCCGGTTGGCCTTGATGACGAACCGGAAGCCCGGACCGGTCTTGGCCGACATGGCCTCCAGCGTCCCGGCGTTGGGCATGCGGTAGTAGGTGTAGTTGACCTCCACGCAGTCGAAGTGCCGTGCGTAGTAGTCGAGAAAGTCGCGCTTGTCGGTGCCCTCAGGGTAGAAGTGCCCCAGCCAGTCCTCGAACGAGTAGCCTGATGTCCCGATCCAGATCATGGCCGCCTGCCTCTCTACACGCCGCGATCGGCGTTGCCCAGCCGTCTGTTGCCGTTCGTGGTTGGGACCGGGCGACGGCCTCGTCAACGGCAGGGCGGGCTGGGCAGCCCGCCCCTCCGTACGGCATTCGCGAGCCCCTGGAGAC
>JBNGDZ010000526.1:0-3609 GCA_049975765.1 Armatimonadota bacterium | reverse complement strand
GACGGGCAGGGAAGGGCGCGAGTGTGAGCGAGAGCGGCCGGGATCGAGACAAGATGCTTCTGCGGCGGCTGGCCGGCGGAGACGTCAACGCGCTGGGCGAACTCTACGACGCCCACGCGCTGACGCTGTATCGCTGGCTGCTGTCGCGACACGTGGCCCGCACGGAGGCGCAGGATATCCTGCAGGAGTGCTTCCTGGCGCTGGTGGATCGAGGGGAGCGGGCGGCGGCGATCGAGGACGTCGGGGGGTACCTCTTCGCCGTCGCCCGCAACAAGCTGTCCGGGAGGTATCGCCGTCCCCAGACCGGGTCGCTGGAGCTGATCGACGAGCCGGAGAGCGGGAACAGCGCCGACCCCGAGGCCATGGCCGTGCGCGAGGCCCTCAGCACGCTGCCGCCCGAGCAGCGGGAGGTCGTGGTGCTGAAGATCTGGCAGGGGCACACCTTCGCGGAGATCGGGTCTCTGCTGGACATCTCGCCCAACACCGCGTCGAGCCGCTATCGCTACGCGTTGCAGAAGCTGCGCAGGGAGCTGGGAGAGAGCGAGTATGGATGATCAGCAGTTCGAGGACAGGTTGAGGCGCATCGCACTGGCGGAGCTGCCGGGCGAGCTTCGGTGGCGGATCATCGCTGCGGCGCGCCGCCGTCTACAGATGCGGCGCGGGAACGGGACGTCCCTCCGCCACGAGACGTGACGCGGGGCCCGGCAGTTGATCGATCATGAGGTGAGTCCGGCGCGGGCCGGGAATGAGAAGGGCAAGGCTCCGCCTGTGCAGGCGAAGCTGCTCTCTTGTCGTCTGGGGGGCGCGACGACGGGAGGTGCCGATGCACCTGACGCGCCCTACCGTTCGCCGTGCCGTTTGGAGGCGCGGGCGTCCGGGACGGTGCAATGCACCTCATGGGCCCGATCGTCGCTCTGATTGCCGTGAGCTTGTGGCTTACACTTCTAACCGGGAGGGGGCCCTGATACCATGGCACATGGCGAGGACCATGCACCCGAGCGCTCCCCCGGCATCGCTCGCGCCTGGCGCCAATCCTGCGCGCTGCGAGGGACGGTCTATGCCCTGGTAGCGGTGGCCCTGCTGGTGGTGGCGCCGTGGTGGTATCTGGTGCACCGGAGCCGCGCGATGCTCCAGGAGGAGCTGCAGCGCATCGAGGATGCCGGCGAGCCCGTCACGCTCGCCGAGGCCGCGCCCGAGCCAGTGCCTCCCGACCAGAACGCGGCCCTGCTCTACGAGCAGGTCTTCAACGTCAGCTTCACGCCAGGCTCCTCCGGCGGGACCTCAGACCTGGATGCAACCGGCTACTCGGAGATGATCGAGAGCGAGTATCTCGCCGGCAACGTTTCCGAGGAGTTCGTCCGTGAGGTCTTCGAGGATCCGGCGGTGCAGCAGACTCTGGACACGCTGCGGAGGGCGTCGAAGCGCCCACACTGCGTGTTCCCCATCGATTGGAGCCAGGGGCCCGCGATCCTGTTCCCGCAGCTCGCGAAGATGCGACAGGCCGCGCGCTGGCTGTCAGCGAGGTCGAAGTACGCCGCCGCGAATGGCAACACCGACGAGGCGCTCGAGTGGTGCCAGGTGTCGCTGCGCATCTCTGAGCACGCCGCGCAGGAGCCGACCGTAATCGGACAGCTTGTCGCCATCGCCATCCAGGCCATCGCCGCCGCTCAGGCCCGCGAGACGCTCGACGAGGGCATACCCTCGCCGGAGTTCGCGCGCGAGATGATTGCGTACCTGCGCACCATCGACCGCCGCGGCGCGTTCCGGCAGGCCATGCTCGGCGAGCGGGCGATGATGCTCGAGACATACCGGCAGATCCGCGAGGAGCCGCAGGACCTGAGCGCCTGGTTCGGCGAGACGGATGCCATTACCTGGGCCGCGAGGCTCTACGCCAGCCCGGCCGGCCTTCCCCTCTTCAACGTCGATCAGACGGCGTACCTGCGCTTGATGCGCGAGCAGCTCGAACTTCTGGACACGGTCCCTCCCAGTGATGGTCTCTATGAGCGCATCCGTGACCTGGAAGAGACGCTGGCGCCGACTGCAGTTCTCGCCCGGATAATGTTCCCGGTGTTCAGCAGAGCTGCAGAGAACCGCGACGCAGCCATCGCGGAGCTGGACGTGTTCGAGGTCGCCCTGGCCCTGAAGGTGTTCCGCCGGCAGCACGGCGGGTACCCCGCGGACCTGTCGGAGCTTCAGGCGGCGGTGGACTACGACCTGCCCTCGGATGTCTTCACCGGCAAGTCGCTGCATTACCGCCGGGATGGCGACGGCTTCGTCGTGTGGTCGGTCGGCACGGACCTTGACGATGAGGGCGGGCACGGCCCTCGCGAGCAGGGCTATGACTGGGACGACCACGACATCGTCTGGCGCTGCAAGCGATAGCAGGGAAGACGGCATCGCGTGGCGAAGGATTGCACACAGGAGTGGGGGGATGCCACGCTGATGACTGCAGTCAGATCACCCGGTTACGGGGGGATCATGATGCGATGGCTCAGGATGGTCGTCTTCGCCGCGCTCGCCGCCTGCTGCGTGCCGGCCCAAGCTCTGCCGGTCACCATCACCGGGTCGGTCGTCGGACCTGAGGGTCCCATTGCCGGCGCCCGTGTCGAGGCGTTCTCCACCGGCTGGGAGCTCAGCGCCGATGGCTGGGGCGGCACCGAGACCGACGCCGAGGGCGCCTTCACGCTGATAACCGGCGACAGGGCCGCAGGCCTGGTGGTCTCCGCGCTGGGCTGTGAGACGAAGATCATCACGCCCCTGCCGCGGGAGAGCGCCTCCGTGCGGCTGAGGCCCGGAGGCCGGAGCCTGCGCGGACGCGTCACCGACCGCGGACATGGCCCGGTGAGAGACGTTCGGGTGAGGATCGTCCAGCTCGACCCGTCCGGCGACGACAGACCGGTCTTCATGTCGATGCGGCACCCCGTGACCGCGCTGCAGGCGCTGACCGACGGCGAGGGACGGTTCGAGATCGCCGGCCTGCCGGAGTGCGAGGAGCTGATGATCGTCGCCGGCCGGCGCAGCTTCAGCACCGTGAGCGAGAAGCTGCCCGGCATCCCGGATGAGCCCGTGGAGCTGCTGGTGGCGCCGGAGGCCGTGGTCCACGGCCGCGTGACATGGGACGGCCGGCCGGTGCGCGATGTGCAGGTCTCCGTGTATGGCCATATCTGGTCGGATACCACCGACCACGACGGCCGCTTCCGGCTGGAGGCGCTTCCCGGCGGGCCGCTGAAGCTGCACGTTCGGCCGCCCTCGGGCCTGCACGCCTGGGAGCCGGAGCGCATCTTCCTCACCGCCGGCGAGACGCGGGAGGTCAACATCCATGTGGCGCGCCCGGCGGCGGTTTCGGGCATGGTGGCGCGCGTGGGCACCGGCGACCCGGTGGGGGACGCGTATGTGGTGGCCGAGTGCGAGGGCGGCGAGTGGGCGGAGGCTGTGGCCGACGAGGAGGGCCGCTACGAGCTGGTGGTGCCGCCGGGCCGCGTGATCGTGCGCTTCGCGGGGCTGCGCGAGGGCGGGCCGCAGTTCACGGGACGCGAGAGGCACCTCGATGTCCCCGAGGTCAGTCTCCTCGTCGAGGCGGAGCAGAGCATCGCCGACGTGGACCTGCAG
>JBNGDZ010000525.1:0-3618 GCA_049975765.1 Armatimonadota bacterium | reverse complement strand
GTCGAGCGGTGATGGCTCAGGCTAGGCGGGCGACCGACCTGCCCCAGCAGGTGCAGGAGGTGGTGGATAGGATCGTGGAGGGCTACGATCCGGAGAAGATTATCATCTTCGGCTCCTTCGCCTGCGGCACCTGGACGGACGAGAGCGACCTGGACCTACTGGTGATCAAGGACACTGATGAGCGCTGGCTGGACCGCGTCGTCGAGGTGTCCGGGCTGTGCACACCTCGTCTGCTATCCATGGACATTATCGTCAGCACGCCGCGTGAGGTCAGAGACGCTCTGGCTCATCGTGAGCTGTTCATGCGCGAGGTCATGAGAGAGGGAGTCGTGGCGTATGAGCGGCAACGCGAATGAGCTCCGCCGCGATGTGGCGGCGTGGGTGCGCAAGGCCGAGGGAGACAGGGTATGGCGCTCGACGCCGACGCGACGCGCTATGCGGACGGCATCACCCATCTTTGCCAGCAATGCGTCGAGAAGTACCTCAAGGCGGTCCTGACAGCTCACGACGAGACTCACGAGCGGAGTCACGATCTGGTGGCACTGGGGACACGCGCCAGCAGGTACACCGCGGCGATCAGCGAGATGTATGAGGAGCTGAAGGTGCTCAGCCCCTTCGCGGTCGCCGTGCGGTACCCGGGAAAGGACGCCACAGCCGAGGACGTGGAGAGAGCGGTTCAGACGATGGAACGGGCCCGGCTGGTACTTCGGGAGGCCCTGGGCCTCACCTCAGCGCCAGATGAAGTGGGGACCGAGGATGACGAGGAGCGCTAACACCAGCAACAACGGCGACCGGGGCGCCGCGAGCGAATAGATAGGTGACGCGATGGATTTCGAGAGGCTGACCAATCAGGCCAAGGAGACCGTCGCGCAGAGTCAGCAGATTCTGCGCCGATACAAGCACAACCAGCTCGACGTGGAGCACGTGCTGCTGGCGCTGCTGGAGCAGGAGCAGGGCGTGGGGCGGCGCGTGCTCGAGGCGATGGGCGTGGACATCGACGCCCTGACCCGGCAGGTCGAGCGGGAGCTGGGCCGGCGGCCGCAGGTGGAGGGCGGAGGCGGTGACACCGGCCAGATCTACATCACCCCACAGGCCAACCGGCTCTTCGACGCCGCCTGGCAGCGGGCCCAGCAGTTCGGCGATACCTTCATCGCCTCCGAGCATCTGCTTCTGGCGATGCTGGACATCACCTCCGCCGCCACCCGCATCCTGAACGAGGCAGGGGTCGCGGAGGAGCCTCTGCTCGACGCCTTGCGCGAGGTGCGCGGCAGCCACGGCGTGCATGAGCCGGGCGCCGAGGCCCAGTACGAGGCGCTGGAGCGCTACTCGCGGGACCTCACGGAGCTGGCGGCCGAGGGCAAGCTCGACCCGGTCATCGGCCGCGAGGGGGAGATCCGGCGGGTCATCCAGGTCCTGTCGCGCCGCACCAAGAACAATCCGGTGCTCATCGGCGAGGCCGGGGTGGGCAAGACCGCCATCGTGGAGGGGCTGGCGCAGGAGATCGCCGCCGGCCAGGCCTCCGAGGTGCTTGGCGACAAGCGGGTGGTGGCGCTGGACCTGGCGGGGATGATCGCCGGCAGTAAGTACCGCGGCGAGTTCGAGGAGCGCCTCAAGGCGGTCATCGACGAGATTCGCGCCGCGGAAGGGCAGATCATCGTCTTCATCGACGAGCTGCACACGGTGGTGGGCGCGGGGGCAGCCGAGGGCGCCATGGACGCCTCCAACATGCTCAAGCCGGCCCTGGCGCGCGGCGAGCTGCAGGCCATCGGCGCTACCACGCTGGACGAGTACCGCGAGAACGTCGAGAAGGACCCCGCCCTGGAGCGCCGCTTCCAGCCGATATTCGTGGAGGAGCCCACGGTGGAGGAGACCGTGCAGATCCTCCGCGGGCTGCGCGACCGCTACGAGGAGCACCATGGCGTAAAGATCAGCGACGAGGCCCTCGAGGCGGCTGCCGAGCTGTCGCACCGCTATATCTCCGATCGCAAGCTCCCCGACAAGGCCATCGACGTCATCGACGAGGCCGCCAGCAAGCTGCGCATCGACACCTACGATCTGCCGCCGCGGCCGGAGGCCCTGCGCCAGCGGATCGACGACCTCAGCGAGAGGGGCCAGCAGGAGGCCGCGGCCGGCGACTACGACGCCGCCGAGCGGATCCGTGCCGAGCTCGAGGAGTTGCAGGCGCGGCTGCCCGACGCTCAGGAGCAGTGGGAGGGCATCGACGAGATCGACGACACCGTCGATGCCGAGGACGTGGCTCAGATCGTCTCGGACTGGACCGGCATCCCGGTCTCCCGGATGTTCGAGGAGGAGGCCCGCAAGCTGCTGCAGATGGAGGACCGCCTGCACCAGCGCGTCAAGGGGCAGCACGAGGCCGTGGTGGCGGTCTCCGAGGCCATCCGCCGCGCCCGCACCGGTCTCAAGGATCCCCGGCGGCCCATCGGCAGCTTCATCTTCCTGGGACCCACCGGCGTGGGCAAGACGGAGCTGGCCCGTGCGCTGGCTGAGTTCCTCTTCGATGACGAGGACGCCATGGTGCGGATCGACATGAGCGAGTACATGGAGCGGCACGCCGTCTCGCGGCTCATCGGCGCCCCGCCAGGCTACATCGGCTACGAGGAGGGCGGGCAGCTCACCGAGGCCGTGCGCCGCCGCCCATACCGGGTGATCCTGCTCGATGAGATCGAGAAGGCCCACCCCGACGTCTACAACATCCTGCTGCAGATCCTGGAGGACGGTCGGCTGACGGACAACGCCGGCCGGGTGGTGGACTTCAAGAACACCGTCATCATCATGACCAGCAACATCGGCAGCCAGCACATCACCCCACCCCCGGAGCACGCGTCGGAGCAGCAGGCCGCGGAGCACTACGAGCAGATGCGCGAGATGGTCACCGCGGAGCTGCAGCAGCACTTCCGTCCCGAGCTGCTCAACCGCATCGACGAGGTGATCGTCTTCCACTCCCTCACCAGCACCGAGATCCGGCAGATCGTGGATCTGATGCTCTCGGAGGTGGAGGAGCGGCTGAGCGACCGCGACATCTCCCTGGAGGCCACTGACGCCGCCAGGGACCTGCTGGCCGAACGCGGCTACGACCCGCAGTTCGGCGCCCGGCCACTGCGCCGGGTTATCCAGAAGCTGGTGGAGAACCCGATCTCGGCGGGAATCCTGCGTGGCGAGTTCGCCGAGGGTGACACTGTGCTGGTGGACGCGGACGACGGGGAGCTGACGCTGAGAGTCAAGGTTGCAGAGACGGCGCGAGTCGAGTAGAATGTCGGGCCGCAGATGTGCGTGGAAACCGTCTCACGGCGAGCGCGCCGTGAGATAGACATTGACAGGACGCATCAGATGAAGGGAGGACGAGACGCAGATGGGCATTCGCTTGTTGGGCAATCGGGTGATGGTCAAGCGCGCGGAGTCGGACACGACCGCGGGCGGCATCCATCTGCCCGAGGCCGCGCGGGAGACGCCGCAGCGGGCCGAGGTCATCGCCGTCGGCGAGGGCGAGAGGCTCGATGAGGACACGGTCGTGCCTCCAGATGTCAAGGAGGGCGACATGGTGGTCATCGCCAAGTACGGCGGTACGGAGATCACGATCGATGGCGAGGAGTACCTGAT
>JBNGDZ010000524.1:0-3618 GCA_049975765.1 Armatimonadota bacterium | reverse complement strand
TCATGGGACCGACCCCGCCTGGGACCGGCGTGATCCAGCCCGCCACTTCCTTGACCTCGTCGAAGGCCACGTCACCTACCAGACGATAGCCTCGTTTGCGCGTGGGATCGTCCACACGGTTGATCCCCACGTCGATGACCACCGCACCGGGCTTGATGTGATCGCCGCGCACGTGCTCGGCCCGGCCGATGGCCACGACAAGTATCTCCGCGCGGGAGGTGTGAAAGGCCAGGTCGCGGGTTGTCGAGCGGCAGATGGTGACGGTGGCGCCACGGTCGAGCAGCATCAGCGCCGCCGGCTTGCCCACAATGACCGACCGGCCCACCATCACGACCTCCGCGCCCCGAATCTCGGCCCCGGACTCCTCCACCAGTCGCACCACCGCCTGGGCCGTGCAGGGCGCAAGGATCGGCCGCTCAGCGGCCACCAGCCCCAGGTTCATGGGATGCACGCCATCGACATCCTTCACCGGATCGATGCTGCCCTGGGCCTCGAAGGCGTCCAAGTGATCGGGCAGCGGAAGCTGCAGGATGATCCCGTCCACCAGCGGATCGAGATTCAGCTCCGAGATGGCCTGGAGAAGCTGTGACTGCGTTATGTCTGCCTCCAGCTTTTCGAGCGCGTAGTCGATGGCCACCTCCTCGCAGGCCCGGGCCTGCATGCGCGCATAGGCCCGCGCGCCGGGATCATCGCCGACCATCACGGCCACCAGGCGCGGCGGGCGCTGCATCTCCTCGATCTGCGCGGCCAGCTCCGCGCGAATGGCCTCGGCGACCGGCGTGCCCTCCAGTATCTCAGCACTCATCGGTGGCTCCTTCGGCCCGGCATGCGCATGCTGACACGGCCTCTTGGACGAGAAAACACAGACTCCGACCGGCCGACTACTCGCTGCGGATCGACGCGGCGGTCTCCTCCCAGACCTCCTGGCAGGTGCAGCGAACGCCGGCCAGCAGGTCCTCGACCTCCGCCCGCGCGGGCTCGATGAAGGCCGCATCCCTGATGTGTGCCAGGTTGACCTCCACGTTCAGCCAGGCGCACTCGCACGCCGCCTCGCACAGCTTCGCAGCCACGCCGACGTCGCTGACCAGGTTCTGATTGCCGTTCTTCAGCAGCAGCGGCAGATGCCCGGAGAGACGCTCGCAGGCTCGCGCGAGCCGCAGCGGGACGTCGGCGGCCTGCATCAGCGCCTCCTGGATGGCCTCGCTCCGGGCCCGCCTCTCGTCCTCGGTGTTCCGGGGCATCGCGTAGGCCTCGCCCACGGCACGGAAGGCTTCCACGTCCTGCTGAACAAGCTCCAGCATCTCGGCCCGAAGCTCATCGATGGCCGTCAGGTGCTCGCGGATCTGATCCTCGACATCGGCGTACTTCTCCCTGCCGACGGTGAAGCTGCCGACCATGCGCGCCGAGGCCGCGGCAAGCGCACCGGCGAGCGCAGCCGCGCTGCCTCCCCCCGGCGCGGGATCATCCCCTGCGAGCCGCTCGACGTACTCCCGGATGGTCAGGTCAGGCATCTGTTTGTCGGGCATGGCGAGTCACTCCGTGGTCGCCCGCTTGTCGCCGTCGAGCGCGCCTCCCCCTGCCCCAAAAAGCTCGGGCCCTCCCCCGCGGTTCCGGGAGGGGCCGGGGCCGCGGCCCACGCCGACAGCGCGGCCTCCCGGCGTTCTCCTTCACTGAGGGACGCTGAGCAGGCCGGGAGGAGCGGCAAAGCCGTTAGTCAGAACAGCCCCACGATTCCCCCGTCCTCATCGATGTCTACATCGACGGCGGCAGGCCGGGTGGGCAGGCCGGGCATGGTGCGGATGGTCCCACACATCGGATACAGGAAGCCCGCCCCCACCGAGGCCCGTATGTCCTCGATCGGCACTGTGAAGCCCCTCGGGCGGCCTTTCAGGTTCGGATCGTGGCTCAGCGAAAGTTGGGTCTTCGCCATGCAGATGGGCAGGTCCCCCAGCCCCTGGTCCTCGAACTCGCGCATCCTCCGCCTGGCCCTGGGCGAGTATTCCACGCCGTCAGCGCCGTAGACCTGCGTGCAGATGGTCTCGATCTTGGCGGTGATCGGCGCGTCGAGAGGATAGAGGAAGCGGAAGTCACTCGGCGCGTCGGCCGCCTCTCGAACCGCCTGGGCCAGCGCGGCCCCTCCAGCGCCGCCCTCGGCAAAGACGTCGCTCACCACGGCCGCCTCAGCGCCGGCCTGCAGCGCGGCCTCCTGCACCGCCGCCACCTCCGCGTCGGTGTCGGTGGGGAAGCGATTCACGGCCACCACGGCGGGCACACCGAAGAGGTGGATGTTCTCGACCTGCTTCGCGAGGTTCTCGGCGCCGGCCACCACGGCCTCAACGTTCTCCCTCTCGAACTCCTCCTCCGGCGGGCTGGTTCCGGGACGGAACTCGAAGGCGCCGCCGTGAAGCTGCAGCGCCCGCACCGTCGCCACCACCACCGCCGCCGCCGGTCGGTATCCGGCCAGCCGACACTTGATGTTGAAGAACTTCTCCGCCCCGCAGTCGGCGCCGAAGCCGGCCTCTGTGATTACGTAGTCCGCCAGCTTCAGCGCCATCCGGTCGGCGAGGATGGAGTTGCTGCCCACGGCGATGTTCGCGAAGGGCCCCGCGTGCACGAAGGCCGGGCCGCCCTCGAGGGTCTGCACCAGGTTGGGCTTGATCGCGCCCGTCATCAGCGCCGCCATGGCGCCGGCAGCCTGTAGGTCCTCCGCGGTGACGGGCGCCCCGTCCCTGGTCATCGCCACCCGGATACGCCCCAGCCGCTCGCGCAGGTCCTGCACCCCGCCGGTCAGCGACAGGATCGCCATGACCTCCGACGCCGCCGTGATCTCGAACTGCGCCTCGCGGGGGATGCCGCCCCGCTTGCCGCCGAGGCCGGTGACGATGTGCCGCAAGGCCACGTCGTTTACGTCCACCGCACGATTCCAGGAGACGGTAAAGGGGTCGATTTCGAGCGGATTGCCGTGCCAGAGATGCCCGTCGATCATGGCCGCCAGGAGGTTGTTGGCCGCGGCCACGGCGTGCATGTCTCCGGTGAAGTGAAGGTTGATCTGCTCCATCGGCACCACCTGGGCGCGCCCGCCCCCGGTGGCCCCGCCCTTGATTCCGAAGGTCGGGCCCATCGACGGCTCCCGGAGGGTGACGATGGCGTCCTCTCCAATGTGCCGCAGCGCCTGCGCCAGGCCGATGGTCGTCACAGTCTTACCCTCGCCCAGCGGCGTCGGCGTGATGGCCGTGACCAGGATCAGCCTGCCGTCGGGCGCCTCTTCCAGCCGCTCGAGCAGGTCGAGGCTGACCTTCGCCATATGGTCGCCGTAGGGCTCGAGCTCCTCGCGGAGCACGCCGGCCTCCCCGGCAATCTCGATGATCGGCTTCATCTCGGTCTTCTGGGAGTTAGGTGGGGCGCTGGGCAAGACAGCCACCTCTCGGGTTCTGAGCCACCTCGGACGCGGCGCGTCCGGCGGAAGGTGCATCGCAGGGACCTGGGCCAGGCCTCCGGGACTGCAATACTACAATGCGCTGAGCAGGGCATCGACGTCCACGGCCTCCTTCACCAGCCTCTTGCCGGTCTCAATCTTCTCGGTGTCACTGGGCATCATCTTCCCGACCACGTCCGAGA
>JBNGDZ010000523.1:0-3622 GCA_049975765.1 Armatimonadota bacterium | reverse complement strand
TGTCGCGCCAGGGCGGCGTTGCGCACCCGAGTCAACATGTCTGCGATTGGGTCTGTCAGAGCAGCCATTGCTCTCCTCCTGCGGCCGCCACGACCGCGACCGCCCTCCATCTCGGGACTGAGCGTGCAGGCCGGGCCTCGCCCGGCCGGCGGGCGGCAGCCAGCAGCTACCAGCTCGACTTCCGGACCCCGGGAATGTTGCCCGCCAGGGCGTTCTCCCGGAAGCAGATGCGGCAGATGCCGAACTTGCGCATGTAGCCGCGTCGCCTGCCACACAGCTCGCACCGATTGTAGTCGCGGGTGCTGAACTTGTGCTCACGCTTCGCGTCGGCGATCCACGACTTCTTCGCCATTACAGATGCCTCCGTCTTCTCGTCTATTCGCGCGCCAGGGGCAGCCCGAGCGCAGTCAGCAGCTCCCGGGCCTCCTCGTCGCTCTCCGCGGTTGTCACGATGGTCACATCGAGACCTTTGGAGCTCTCCACGTCGTCATAGCTCAGCTCCGGGAAGATCAGCTCATCGCCGATGCCCAGGGAGTAGTTCCCCCGGCCGTCGAAGGCATCCCTCGACAGTCCCCGGAAGTCCCGGATGCGGGGCAGCGCCACATTCAGCAGCCGGTCCACGAACTCCCACATCCGGTCCCCCCGCAGGGTCACGCGCAGGCCGATGGGCTGGCCCTTGCGGATCCCGAAGTTCGAGATGGACCGCCGCGCCCGCGTCACCGCGGGGGCCTGGCCCACGATCAGGGCCAGCTCCTCGCGCGCGGAGTCGAGCATCTCGATGTCGGTATCCGCCTCCGGCACCGACATATTCACGCATACCTTCCGCAGCCGCGGCACCTCCCACACGTTCGTGTAGCCGAACCGCTCCATCAGCGCCGGGAGGATCTCCTCCTCAAAGCGCACCTTCAGCCGCGGCCTGACAGTCTGTGTCGCCTCTGCTGTCTCAGTCATGACTCCCACCGATTCCGGCGGTCCCACCGCCCGGTCGATCGCTTACTCGTACTCGATGTCCGCGCCGCACTTCTTGCACACGCGGACCTTCCTTCCGTCCTCCGCCACACGCTTGCCCACCCGCGTGCGCTCATCGCACGAGGTGCACACCAGCATGACGTTGGAGGCGTCAATCGGTGCGGGCGTCTCCACGATCCCGCCCTGCCGCATCTGCTGCGTCTGCCGGACGGCCTTCTTGACGATGTTGATGCCGTCAACCGTGACGCGGTTGGAGCGGGGGTCCACGTCGATGACCTTCCCCCGCCGCCTGCGCCCCGGCAGCGTCCGGTCCTTGCCGGCTATGACCTCGACGGTGTCGCCGACCTTGATCCGCATCTTCTGCTTGGTGCCCGTACTCCTGCTCATCTCACACACCTCCCGTGCGCCTCAGATGACCTCCGGGGCCAGCGACACGATGCGCATGTACTCCCGTTCGCGCAGCTCCCTCGCCACCGGCCCGAAGACTCTGGTGCACTGAGGGTTCTTGTTCTGGTCCACGATCACGGCGGCGTTGTCGTCAAAGCTGATGGTGGTGCCGTCCGGGCGTTGCACCCGGTCGCGGCAGCGGACCACCACGGCCCGCACCACCTCGCCCGCCGGGATCGGGCTCTGCGGCGTGACTACCTTGGTCGAGCAGATGATCTCGTCACCCAGTGACGCGTAGGGCGACCCGCTCTTGCCCATCACGCGGATGCAGAACAGCTCCCTCACGCCCGAGTTGTCGGCCACCCTCAGCCGGGTTGTGGTCTGAATCATGCCGCCTCCCTGCCTCCGTCTCGGCCGGACCTTCGTTGTCCCCGGCCTTACTCTTCGTCGCTCTCCTCTCGCTGCTTGGCCTCAGCGATGACCTGCTCGGCCAGGTGCGAGGGCAGCTCCTCGTAGTGCGAGAACTCCATCTCGTAGCTGGCCCGGCCCTGAGAGATAGAGCGCAGGTCCGCGGCGTAGCGCATCATCTCGCTCTGGGGGACCTGGGCCTTGATCACCTGCAGGGACCCGGCCTGGTCGGTGCCCAGGATCCGGCCCCGCTTGGCGTTGAGGCCGCTCATGATGTCCCCCATGATGTCCTCCGGCCCGGTGACGGTCACGTTCATGATCGGCTCCAGCAGCACCGGCTCGGCCTGGTCCATGGCGTTGCGCAGCGCGATGCGGGCCGCCGTCTGGAAGGCCATGTCCGACGAGTCCACTGAGTGCGAACTGCCGTCGTCGAGCGTGACGCGAATGTCCACGATGGGATAGCCGGCCAGATAGCCCCGCTCCATCTGCTGCACGATGCCCTTCTCCACCGCCGGGATGTACTGCGTGGGCACCGACCCCCCTCTGATCTCGTCCACGAACTCGAAGCCCTCGCCCCGCTGCATCGGCTCCACGCGGATCCACACATCGCCGAACTGCCCGCGGCCGCCGGTCTGCTTCTTGTGCCGGCCCTGCACCCGGACCCCCCTGCGCACCGTCTCACGATAGGCCACGCGCGGCTCGCTCATGCTCACGTCCACATCGTACTGGTTGCGCAGCTTGCCCACCGCCACGTCCAGGTGCATCGGACCGAGGCCCTTCACCAGCAGCTCCCCGGTCTCCATGTTCCTCTCGTACTCCAGCCCCATGTCCTCGGCGGTCAGCCGTCCCAGCGCATCGGAGAGCTTGTCGGCATCAGCGCGAGACGCCGCGGTGACGGCCACGGCATACATCGGCTCCGGCGTCACAGGACGCGGTATCTGCAGGTCGCTGCCCTGCTGGGCGAGCGTGTCGCCGGTCGCCGTCTCCTCCAGTCGCACCGCGGCCCCCATATCGCCGGCCACCAGCTCATCCACGTCCTCGGTCTCCCGAGCCTGCGTCACGCCCAGCGCCGAGAGCCGCTCGCGCTCCCCGGATGCCGTGTTGTAGACGTCCCCGTCGGCCTTTGCCGTCCCCGACACCATTCGCAGCAGGCTCACGCGCCCCACGTAGGGGTCGGTGAGAGTCTTGAAGACCATGATGGCCAGAGGGCCGTCCGGATCGGCCGACAGCTCGACCTGCTCCTCGCCCTTCATCGCCACCCGCGGGGCGGCGTCGGCGGGCGAGACGGCGGCGTCCACAAGGAAGTCCAGCAGCGGGGTGACGCCCACCTCCCCGGTGGCCGAGGTGCACAGCACCGGCACCAGCAGGCCCTCGGCGATGGCGCTCTTCAGCCCGCCGAGCAGCTCCTCCTCAGTGAGCGTGCCCTCCTCAAGATACTGCATCGTCAGATCGTCGTCGCTGGCCGCGACGGCGTCGATGAGCATCTCCCGGGCCATCTCGGCCTCCTCGGCCATCTCGGCGGGGATCTCCGCCTCCTCGCCCGAGCTCATATACGCGGTCATCGACAGCAGGTCCACGATGCCCTGAAAGCCCGCGCCCTCCCCGATGGGGATCTGCACCGGCACGGCCTCGCACTCGGGCAGACTCTCGTTCATGCTCGCCACGGCGGCGTCGAAGTCGGCGCGCTCCGTGTCGAGCTTGTTGACCACGCCGATCACGCGCACACCCATCTCCCGCGCGGCCTCGTACATCTTGATGGTCTGGACCTCGGCGCCCGCCGCAGCATCCAGCGTCAGCAGTGCGTTCTCCACCGCCCACAGCCCGTAGAGGGCGTCCACGTAGAACTCCGAGTACCCGG
>JBNGDZ010000522.1:0-3636 GCA_049975765.1 Armatimonadota bacterium | reverse complement strand
GCCGTTTGTGGCGCTTAGCGACGGCAGCCTGCTCACGATCGGGGCGAACGAGGCGCTTGTGAGCGGCGATGACGGGGCGACGTGGGAGAAGCGCGCCACAATGTATGAAGGCGAGGGCCCAGGCATCCCACGAGGCGGGCCGATGGTACGCACCGCCGACGGCACGCTCGTGCTCGTGTACATGGATCTCGAGGACTACGTATTCGACTGGGATCCCGCGACCGGCGAGCTGAACGCGGACCTGGACGTATGGGCGATCCGCAGCGTCGATGAGGGGCATACCTGGGTGGACCGCCAGAAGATCCTGGACGGGTACTGCGGCTCGCTGCAGAACGTGATCCAGACCGGCAGCGGCCGCATCGTCGTCCCCGTTCAGGATGCAATCACCGATCCGCTGCGCCACGGGCAGTACTGCTTCGTGTCCGACGATGACGGGCAGACCTGGCGGCGTGGCAATCTGATCGACCTCGGCGGGCGGGGCGATCACGACGGCGGCTTCGAGGCCACGGTCGTCGAGCGAACCGATGGGACCGTCTGGATGCTCATCCGCACGAACCTGGATCGCTTCTGGGAGGCTACATCGGAGACCGACGGCCTCTACTGGCGCCGCCTGGGGCCCGGCGACATCGACGCCAGCAGCTCCCCGGGCTTCCTCCTGCGGCTCGACAGCGGCCGCATCGTCCTCGCCTGGAACCGCCTTTATCCGGAGGGGCTGAGCGAGGAGGAGAGGGCCGAGTACCCGCGGCGGGGAGGGGGGCGCCTCTCGGAGACGAACGCAAGCTGGCAGCGCGACGAGCTGTCGATCGCCTTCTCGGAGGATGATGGCAGGACCTGGACCGAGCCGGTGGTGGTGGCGCGGAAGCAGGGCGGCAACCTGTCGTATCCCTACATCTTCGAGCGCCGTCCCGGAGAGCTATGGATTACCACCGGTGGCGGTCCGACCCGCATCGTTGTCACTGAGGAGGACTTCGTCGAGTAGACAACGGACCGCGGAGGAGGCGTTCGCCGCCCGGTGTGCCAAGATGCCGAGCCGAGCGTGTCGTAGACCATGCACTCGGAGGCGAAGACCATGCGATTGAGGCAAAGCGTACTTGCGCCTGGCTTAGTGTCATCTGTGCTCATCGCCATTGCAGTTGGCGGGCCCCTCACATCGGCCGCGGAAGCCGCCGACCTGAACAGCAGCTTCGTGGCCGGGGACTTCTTTGTGACCTGGCGTTCGGGGGAGGGCGCCACCATAGTGTATCGGGGCGTCCCGCTCTTCGCAGCCAACCCCTCCGAGTTCATCGTGCACCGCGAGTGGGAGGACGTCTACTACCGCAGCAACGAGAGCGAGCAACGCGGCCGCGTCGCCGAGGCAGGAGGCGGCAAGGTCCTGACGGTGCGCGATCGGTCAGAGCACTTCCGGTTCCAGAAGCGCATCATCGCCCGCCCTGACGGTGCGCTACGCCTGGAGTATGAGTATGAGCTGCTCAAGCCCGCCGAGGCCGAGCTGCAGGTGCTGTTCGGCGTCGGCAGACCGTGGCTGCACGAGGCGCGGTACCGAATTCTCACCGGGGGCAGCGAAAGAACGGGGCAGCTCTCAGTCCCGGAGACTGGCCGCACGGACCCGTGGTCGAACGCCACCCAGCAGACCTTCGCCACCGACTGTGGCACGCTCAGCATCACCTCCGACCGCGGGCTGAACCTGCTGTGCCGGCCGGACGGCGGCGCCCTGTGGTGGGCGCAGGCGCTGGCCCGCGGCGAGACATATCGCACCGTCATCGACGTTCGCATCGAGCCCGGGCCGGCCCTGCAGACCGGGCTGGTGCTCAGAGGGCTGGAGTGGTCCCACCGGGTCAGGAGAGGTCGCGGCGGGTTCCGCCTGGGAATCGCCCGTAAGCCCGACGGGCCCCGGCGTGTTACGGTGCAGGCAAGACTGGTGGAGGGCGGCGGGGCGGGCGGCGCCGTCGAGAGGGCGCTGACCGAGGCGCCCACCACCGTGGAGTGTTCGGCTCCGGTCGCAGGGCGGGGCAGGCGCAGTTACGAGGTGGTGGTGTCGGACGCGGCGAGCGGCGAGGAGCTGCTCCGCCTGGGGCCTCTGGACGTGGAGGCCGATCCCTACATCCGCGCCATGCCGCGCCTGTCGCTGTATACCCACGAGCAGCGCGGCGAGATCATCGTCAGGGTTTCGGATGACCTGGAGCCCGAGGAGCTGGCGGTGATCGTCGATGTGGAGGGCGCCGCGCCCTCGCGCCACCGGGTGACCGCCCACAGCACGAGCCTGCCGGTGGACATAAGCGGCCTCGCCGAGGGCGTGTCGCCGGTGCGGTGCCAGCTCCTCCGCGGCGACGACGTGCTGGGCGTGGCGGAGACGCAGCTTCGCACGGCGGCGCCGAAGCCCAATGAGGTGAAGATCGACAACGCCACCGGCGGGCTGGTAGCCGACGGACTGCCCTTCGTGCCCTTCGGCTACTACACCTACTACCCGCTGAAGGAGGGCGTGATGGACGAGGAGGTGGTGCGGGGCTTCACGCTCTTCTCCCCCTACCACGGCGGCCCGCATGATGCCGAGGACATGGCGCGGATCCGCGAGTACATGGACCGCTGCGCCGAGATCGGCATGCGTGTCAACTACCACCTCATGTGGCCCCGGCGCCGCGAGATGACGGACGAGCTGTGGGAGCAGCTTCGGGCCGAGATCAGGGCATTCCGGGACCATCCGGCGCTGCTGAGCTGGTACATCGCCGACGAGCCCTCATCCCCGGAGGTGCCGCGGCTGGAGAGGGTCTACGACCTCCTCAAGCAGCTTGACCCGCACCATCCGGTGACGGTCGTCTTCTACCGCGGGGCCGCGCACGCCCGGCAGTTCGAGCGGTGCATGGACATCGTGATGGGCGACCCCTACCCGATCCCCCACGGGTCGGTGACCTACGTCAGTAGCATGGCGGATGCGCTGCGGGAGGCCTTCGACGGCCGGAAGGCGCTGTGGATCGTACCCCAGGCATTCGGCGGCAACGAGTGGTGGAGGCGAGAGCCGACCGCGCAGGAGCAGCGCGTGATGACCTATCTGGCGCTCATCCACGGCGCTCGCGGCATCCAGTACTTCATCCGCTCGCCGCGCATCAGCTTCCCCAAGTCGCCGATCATGTGGGCCGAGTGCGGGGCGCTGGCGCTCGAGACCGCCGAGCTCACGCCCGCTCTGAACTCCGCCGAGCCGCGGCCGGAGGTCATATGCTCCTTGCCGAGCGTCCACGTTGCGGCGTACAGGGATCGGGGTCTCGTCACGATCCTGGCCGTCAACACCGCCAACGAGCCCCAGCCGCTGCGACTCACGCTGCCGGAGATCGCCTGGTCAGGCGAGGCAGAGGTGATGTTCGAGAACCGGACGGTCGCGGTTGACAAGGGTCTCATCGCCGAGCCCATCGACGCCTACGACACCCGCGCCTATCGGCTTCGCATAGGGCCGGTGCCTGAAGACGACCTCTCGGTGCATCCGGACAACCTGACGCTTAACCCGAGCTGGGAGGACGTCCCCAGCGCCGGGACGCCCTCGGGCTGCTACGCCAGCATCGGCCCGGGAGCCACGGCCTTCGTGGACGCGCGTCTCGCCAGGCACGGCCGCAACTGCCTGCGCATGACGCTTCCGAGCGAGGACTC
>JBNGDZ010000521.1:0-3641 GCA_049975765.1 Armatimonadota bacterium | reverse complement strand
GTTTGATACCGTGGCGGTGCGCGTGACGCTCGCCGGCGGGCAGACGGACACCTTCGTCTACTCCCTCGATCCCGGCGCCGAGCTGCGCGTGGGCGAGATCGAGTTCTGCGGCAGCTTCGGCTACTGGTCCGAGCTTGACGGCGAGCCGCGCTGCGCGCACCTGGTCGGAGGCCGCTACCTGCGCAAGGGCGGTAGCGGCCTTACGATCGATCAGCCGCGCTTCGAGGCAACCGTCACGGAGGTGGACCTGGCCAACAGGCTCATCACCCTCGACCGTGAGCTGCCCACCGGCGACGCCCTCGCCGGGAGGCTGGTCTACCTGCGGGGCGGCCCGCACCGCACGGCCTATCACATCGAGGAGGTCCTGGAGCCGGGGAACGTCGTCCGCCTGGACCTCAGCTCCATCATCTTCCGCTCGAAGGTGGAGCAGTTCGCGGAGGACGGCTCACACCTGGTCTCCGAGATCCCGCCGTCGATAGAGGCCGCGCGCGGCTTCAAGCCCGGCTACTACGACGGGGCGCTCATCACCGGAGAGGACCTGCGGGCGCGCTACCGCGTGGACCACATCGAGGGCAGCAGCGTCTTCGCTGACCGGCCGCTGGACCCCTCGGACTTCCCGGACGCCGGCGGCGACGGTCGCGTGGTGTTCCGCATCTACGACCACGGGCCCGGCGACTCCGCGACCATCACGCATTCCCTCTTCTCGCGGTGGCAATAGAGGGCGGGGGCGGCGCCGCGTGCGCACATGGATGCCTGATGGACCTCGGCGCCGGGGAGCTGGGGTTTGCGGCTACGGCTGCCCGGCGAGCCGCCGCGCGAACTCCTCGACCTTGGCGCGGAACTCCTCGCCGTCTTCGGCCCTCACGCGCCTGTCGATCAGCGTGAGAGTCGTCACGGGCTCGCGGCCGGTCAGCTTCGACATCTCCTTGTAGGCGCCCGTGTCGCCGCGTCCGCCCATGGTCGCCACGAAAGCCACTGTGTCGAGCTGCTCCGCGAACTGCTGACAGAACTCCCTCACAGCCGGCGCACACCTGGCGGCCCACACCGGCGTGCCAATCACGACCAGGTCAAACGCGCCCACGTCTGCCTCCACCGGCTCGATCTCGGTCGGCTTGCTGAGCAGGGCATCCTTGCCACCGCCGAGGTACCCCAGTACGCCGCTGCGGTCAGTCTTGTCCACGATCTCTTCTACTTCGACCTCGACGCTCTCATCGGCCGCCTTCAGGGCCTCCGCCACCGCTCTGCATGACTTCTCCGTGATGCCTGTGCGCGAGTAGTAGACGACCAGAACGCGCATCACTGCCACCTCCACAGCGCAGTCCATGCCCTTCTGTCGTGCAAAGTCTTCGACCGCCATCCCCCGGTCGCCTGCATATCCGAGGATTCCCGGCGGCCAAGGTCGAATGTGCCCGCGGTGTTCCGTCACGACGGCGAGCACACCTGGGGGCTTGAGGTCCACCGGTCCATCGGCTCCACCGAAAGGGGCGGATTCCGCTACTACCATCCTATTCAGGAGCCGGAGGACTACGAGCGGCTGACGGTCCCCAGCTTCCACCACGACGCCGATGCCACCGAGCGCGCCGCCTCGCTGATGCAGGACCTGCTGGGCGAGGCCATGCCGGTCCGCATCACCGGCTCCCCGCCCCTGGCCCCCCAGCTCAGCCACTACCTGGAGCAGCTTCGGGGCATGGCCCCGCTGATGGAGGATCTGGCCTTCCGCCCGCACCTGGTGCACCGGGCCATGGCCAAGCTCACCGAGGGCGTCTTTGGCGGCATGAGAGCCGCCGAGGAGGCCGGCGTGCTGACGCCCAACAACCACCAGCCCATGTTCTGCTCCGATCCTGTCAACGACCCGCCCGAGGAGGGCCCGGTGGGCCTGCACAACCTGTGGGTGGCCGCCAACTCCCAGGAGTTCGACACCGTCGGCCCGGCCATGCACGAGGAGCTGCTGCTCAGCTACCAGAGGGTGCTCTTCCAGAGCTTCGGCCGCGTGCAGTACGGCTGCTGCGAGGACCTGTCGAGCAAGTCCGACATCGTGCTGGGCATCCCGAACCTGCGCGTCTTCGTGTGCAGCTTCTGGACCGACCTGGATGAGGTCATCGAGGCCTGCGGGACCGACTGCTGCATCATGTGGCGGCAGTCGGCGGCGCAGGTGACGCTGCCCGATACTCTCGACGAACACCGCGCGCATCTGGAGTCGGGCCTCTCGCGCCTCCAGGGCCATCCCTACCAGGTCGTGCTGCGGGAGCTGGAGACGCTGCACGGGCATCCGAGCCGCCTGCGGGACTGGGCGCGGCTCGCCATCGAGATCGCCGGGAAGTACGCGTGACGGAGCGCTGACCGCCCTCTATACTGCCAAGCGAGCTGGAGGCTACATGGCGCGGCGTCCCATGGTATCCCGGTTCGAGGTGAAGCCCGGACCTCCACCCGCCACGTAGCCGTAACTGGCCCCGTCAACGTCGGGCGTCACCCAGAAGGCGTAGAGCCGCCCGTTGCGCAGGTGGAAGCGCAAGCGCACCGGCGTCCCACAGAGCGCGGAGAGGTCGTCGGCGCCACGCCATTGCACCGGCTCAAGCGTACTATCAGCTGAGATCGGCAGGCAGCGGGCGCGGTCGAACGGCGCGATCGGCCGCGCCTGCTCGTCCAGCACCTCCACGCGAAGCTCGCCGTAGGGGCAGTCCACATTCACGAAGGCATACTGCCCCTCGAAGCGCACCGGACGCGTGGTGAGCGTGCCGCCGCCGGGGCCCGCATCCATGGAGGCAAAGCCGTCCCTGCGCAGGAAGGCCACACCGGTGCTGCCGCCGGCGTCCTGATACTCATTGCCGGGGAACCCCAGCCCCGCCCGTCCGGCCACGTAGAAGTAGAGCCTGTTCCCGACCACCAGCGGGCTCTTCGCGGCGGTCTGGGAGTTGCCCCAGTTCCACGCCCCGGGCTCATCGGACTTGGGGAGGAAGACGCGACGGTCGGGGCGGTGCCAGTGGAAGCCGTCGCGGCTGAAGCCGATGCAGGCTGAGTTCTGCTTGGGCCGGCCCAGCTCATTCTGGCGCCGGGCCTCCTCGGTGTTGGCGTTGGAGCGGTAGTCACCGCGCCAGATGATGAAGCTGCCCAGTAGCAGGCTCTCGTACGCGACGCAGTCCAGCGCGTAGAGCTGGCAGGGGACGCCCATGTCCTCGCGAGGCTCATCGGCCGAGTCCGCACCGACCCACAGCGGTGGCTGTTCCATCTCCGACCAAGTTGACCGGCGGTGTCCGACCAGCGCCGGGGTCTCCCAGTAGCGTCCGGCCCGCTTGCCCTCATACGTTGTCTTGATGCTGTAGACCCACAGCTTCCGGAATGGATTCCAGAACAGGGTGGTGCGGTCGAGCATGGGCCCGGCGGTCTCGATGGGCTCTCCCCAGTGGACGCCGTCGGCAGACAGCCAGACCGCGCCGGGCCGGCTGGAGAACATGACGTAGCGCTGCGAGGGGTCCTCGGCGTCCAGGTGTAGCCACACCGTGGAGGCGCGGGAGCCCCTGTCGTAGACGAGATTGCTCCCGGGGAGGACGTGATCGAAGTTCGGGCGGCGCCAGTGCAGGCCGTCGTCGGAGTACGCCAGCCCCACGCCCTCCTGGTAGCCGGCGATGTACCACAGCTTGAAG
>JBNGDZ010000520.1:0-3642 GCA_049975765.1 Armatimonadota bacterium | reverse complement strand
CGACGCTCTCACCATGTGGACGATCGGGCACAGCAACCGCGACCTGGCAGAGTTCATCGAGGCCCTGCTCGAGGCGAGCATCGAGGTGCTGGTGGACGTGCGGCGCAGGCCCGCCAGCCGCTTCCCGCACTTCAATCGGGACCAGTTGGCCCGGGCGCTGACTGAGCGCGGGATCGAGTACCGGTGGATGGGCGAGAGCCTGGGCGGGTACCGCAGCGGCGGCTACCGGCGGCACATGCACAGCGAGGAGTTCGCGGAGGCGCTGGCTGAGCTGCAGGAGCTGGGCCGGCGGTCGCGGACGGCGTTCATGTGCGCCGAGAAGCTCCCCTGGCGCTGCCACCGGCGCTTCATCGCCGACGCCCTCGCCGAGCGGGGGTGGAGGGTGCTGCACATCATCGAGCCCGGCCGCACGTGGGAGCCCACCGGTCGCCAGGAGAGCATGGACCTGTAGCCGGGCCATCCTCGCCGTCGGCCTTGGGGCCGACAAGCGGCCTTTCGGTGGGAGTCACACTCCTGTCCGTCCGCGGTTCGGGCAAGGCCCGTGGCGCACTGACGAGGCTGTGCGCGGCCATCCATGCCGGCCAGATTGCGCAACCCCCTGTCGGAACGTGCGTGCCAGCGAACGACACGGCGCACGCACAGAAGTGTGCGTGCTACGAAGCGGCTCGCAGTAGCTCCGGTTCAGTGCCTCCCCGCTCTGCCGCTCAGTGCGACTGGAGGAACTCCCGCACCTGGGGCATGGTCGGGATCCCGGCCCGGCCGCCCAGGGACCGGCACTTGATGGCCGCGACGGCCGATGAGAATCGCAGGTTCTCGCGCAGGTCGTAGCCGAGGGCGATCCCGTAGGCGAAGGCCCCGTGGAAGACGTCCCCCGCGCCGGTGGTGTCCACGATCGGCTCCACCGGGATCGCCGGCTCGCGAATCACCTCGTTGTCAGTGAACGCCACGGAGCCCCCCGGGCCGCGTGTGACGACGACCACCTCCGGCCCGCGCTCCAACATTGCCCGCCCGGCCTGCTCAATGTGCTCCTCGCCGGTGAGCTGCAGGGCATAGCGTTCCGGAACGATGGGATGCGAGGCGTTGGCGACCAGCATCTCGTCCTGAGCCTGCGGGCGCTCGAGGTCGAGGACCACCGGCAGGCCTGCCTCCCGCGCCCACCGCACCGCAGCGGCGGCTGCCACGTTGTGATGGCCGTCGACCAGCAGGCAGCGGCAGTCCAGCAGCGCCTCCCGGTCGAGGTCCTCGGGTGCGAACTTGCCCTTGGTCCCGTGGATATAGAAGATCGTCCGCTTCCCCGTCTTTTCATCGATGGCGCAGAAAGCGAACTGGGAGGTGGCATCCGGGACCTCCACCAGCCAGGTGGTATCCACGCCCTCCTCCTCGAACGTCCGGCGGATGTGGCGGCCGAAGTCGTCGCCACCGATGCGCGCGAAGATGGCCGCGCGACCGCCCAGTCGGGCAACGGTCGCGATCCCCGTCCCCGCCTGGCCGCCGCCCTGCTGCGACAGCTCGCTCATGGCGACCTTCTCGTCGAGGCCGGGGTAGAACGGTATGATGCCCAGCAGGTCCCAGCAGACGCCCCCCAGGGCGATGACATCGAAACTCGGTACGCGGTCGGCGGCGATGGCGATCGCATCCCTTCGTGGACCGGACTGCCCCGCATTTTCGGCGCAGCGTGTGGATTCCCTTGTCAGAACGGGCCCTCCGCGGTACAATCCCGCAACCTCGCACCGCCGTCGCTGGAGACTATCGTGAGACACGTGCAGGTCGCGACAGGGAGGTCCGCCGGTGTGGCGTTCTCTGTTTGAGGCAGTGAAGGATGCCATCCCGCCACGAGCCGTGGTGGCCCTGCTCTCGGCGGCCCCGATCAGCGAGGTGCGGGGGGGGATTCCCGCCGGCCTCCTGCTGGAGATGCCCCTGAAGGAGATCCTTCCCATCGCGATCATCGCCAACGTGCTCATCGTGATACCGGTGCTGCTGTGGTTCAACCCCCTGGCCGACTGGCTGATGGAGCGCGGCGTGCTTACGGGCATCGTACGCCGGCTCATCGCCAGGGCGCGGTCGAAGAAGCCGATGGTGGACAGATACGGGGTCTTTGCGGTCACGCTCTTTGTGGCGATACCGCTGCCGGTGACAGGGGCATGGACGGGAGCGCTGGTGGCCTCGGTCTTCGAGATGGACTTCTGGCGCGCTCTGGCCTGCATGTTCCTGGGTGTGATCATCGCCAGCATCATCGTGACGCTCCTGTGCCTCGGAGGCTTCTGGGTCTACGACGCGACCGCCACCTGACGCGGCCTGGCGGGCGTTGGCACGCCGCCGGCCGATGCTGTCATGCACCAATCACTCCCCCGCAGGCCGTTCGTTCGCATCAACAGCGTCGCCACAATCCCTCGGGTTGCCGCCTCTGCGTTGCCTGTGATATACTCTGCCCCACGACGCTATCTGAGGGAGTGATCGGGTTGTCCGGCGAGCAGCACGCCGCCGAGGGCGGTCCACGCGGCTTCGACATGGCCGGCGGCGTTATCGGAATCCTGGTGTTCGTTGCCGGCATCGCCATGATCATCATGGTATTCACCTGGGTCCGCGGCGTCTTCGACGGCGTCGATGAGCAGGTCCAGCAGGTCCGCTCAGCCCGGGCGGCTGCTGCTGCTCAGGAGGCTGCGACCTCGGCCGAGAGGGAGCCGGCAGAGGCTCCCGAGGCGGCGGCCCCGGAGCCCGGCTCCAGCTCCGCCAGCGTCGTCGCCAGCCCGAATCAGGGCCCGACCATCGCCGACGTGGGCGTCACCATCGCACTGAAGATGCTGGGGCTGCTGGTGCTGGGCTGGCTGGGGGCGCTGGTGGCCTCCAAGGGCGCCCAGCTTGCCGCGGCCCATCGCGGGAAGCGGGAGTGATAGCGTGCCCGGCGACGGAGAGCGGCGGCTGGAGGCGACGATCCACGGCCGCGTGCAGGGCGTGGGCTTCCGCTACTTCGTGCGCCAGCGCGCCACCAGCCTGGGTCTGAGCGGGTGGGTGCGCAACCTCCGGGGCGGAGCAGTCGAGCTGGTCGCCGAGGGACCGGAGGAGGACATCAAGAAGCTGCTGGAGGCTGTGCGGGAGGGGCCGCCCATGGCCTGGGTGGAGCGAGTGGACGTGGCGTGGAAGGAGCCCAGGGGCGCATCAGTCGGCTTTGACGTCAAGCACACTATATGACCCAGTCCGATCCGCCGCACCCCACCCGAGCAGAGGGGGGCGAGTTGTGATCGCCGCCGAGAGCAGCGGAGCCGTCCTGGTCGTCGATGACGAGCCGCAGATACGCTCAGTCTGTCAGGAGGCCCTGGAGAAAGCGGGCTACGAGGTCGTTACCGCCGCTGACGGGACGAGCGGACTGCAGGCGGTCGAGGCCCACCAGTTCGACGCCGCCGTCCTCGACATCGTCCTGCCCGACACCGACGGACTGCAGCTTCTGCGGGCACTCAGAGAGCGGGACGAGGACGTCGTGGTGGTCCTGGTGACCGGGTTCGCCACCCTGGACACGGCCATGGAGGCCGTGCGGCTGGGGGCCTACGAGTACGTCCGCAAGCCCTTCGGGGCGTCGGACCTGGTGCGCATCGTCAAGCGCGGCATCGAGCAGCGCAGGCTCAAGGGCCGCAACGAGGAGCTGCT
>JBNGDZ010000519.1:0-3652 GCA_049975765.1 Armatimonadota bacterium | reverse complement strand
CGCCGGAGGCGGCGGTGGCGCCCAGAAGGCTGTGACCGAGGTTCTGCAGCCCGGCTGGATTCGCGAAGCGCGCCAGCTCGATCTGCCCGATGGTCTGCGGCTCGGTGGAGCCGGCGGTGGTGGCGGTGACCGTCCCGTCGCTGCCCACGGCGATGGACGTGGCGTCGGCGGGGATCACCAGCGGTGGCTCCAGCGGGAAGCCGTCGGCGTTGACCACGTTGCCCTCGCTGTCGATCTTGAAGGCCCCCGCCCGGGTGTAGGCCACCGAGCCGTTGGGCATCAGCACCTGGAAGAAGCCGCTGCCTTCGATGACCAGGTCCAGGGGGTTGCCGGTCTCCTGGAAGGTCCCCTGGGCGAAGAGCTTGCGGGTGGCGGCGGTGCGGCTCCCCAGCCCCACCTGAATGCCGGTGGGGATCTCCACGCCCTCCGCCGCCGCCGAGCCGGCCGTGCGGAGGGTCTCGTACATCAGGTCCTGGAACTCCACCCGCTGCTTCTTGAAGCCGATGGTGTTGACGTTCGCCAGGTTGTTGGCGATGGTGTCCACGTTCAGCTCCTGGGCGGTCATGCCGCTGGCGGCGGACCACAATGCGCGCATCATCTGCAAGTCACCTCATATCGGGTTGCGCTCGTGTATGCTCACATCGGAGGCGAACTCAAGCGCTCGTGCTCTGGATCAACGTGCCCAGCGTCTCGTCGGCGTGCCGGAGCGCCGCCGCGCTGGCCTCGTAGGCCCGGAAGCCCGTCATCATGTGCGTCATCTCGTGTATGACGCTGACGTTGGCCTCCTCGACGTACCCCTGCATGACGCGCGGCTCGTCCAGCATCCGCGGGCCCAGCGCGGCTGCCAGCAGGCCGTCGGCGTCTCTTCGAAGCCCATCGCCGTCCCCGAGATCGGCGATGAAGAGCCTGTCCACGAGCTGCCCCTCCGAGAAGACCTGGCCCGCTTCGGTGACGAGGAACTCGGGACCGGGCAGCACGATCGGGCCGTCACGACCCATGACGTGGTGGCCGGAGAGCGACAGCAGTCGGCCGTCGGCATCCACGTGGAATCGGCCGTCGCGCGTGTAGCGCAGGCCGCGAGGGGTCTGGAGCGTGAAGAGCCCGCGGCCGGCCAGCGCCAGGTCGAAGGGGTCCCCGGTCTCATGCACCGGCCCGGGGGCGGCGTCGATCTCCGTCGTCTCGGCGGCGGGCAGCATCGCATGCTCGTCGAGGGCGCGCGCGAATGCGCTCTCGCCTACGGTCAGGTCCGCGCGGCGATAGCCCACGGTGCCGGCGTTCGCGAGGTTGTTGGCGTGAACTTCCTGCCTGCGCATCTGGGCCCGCATCCCGGCGGCCGCTGCGTGTATGCCCCTGGTCACGGCAGATCCCTCCCGGGGCGTGGTGCGTCGCGGGGCACCTATCGGCAGCGGGCGGAAGAACTTTAGCTTCAGCGCTCGTGGGCCCCCGACCCTGCACCGGACACGTCCGGTGAGGAGGGATTGCGGGCTCGGATGGCATAATCACCCATGCGAGCGCCATCGATGCGCGTCCGGCGCCGTTGGCTGGTCTGACCAGGAGGGCGCCACAGGAGGAATCCATCATGAGGATACCGGCAGTCATCGCGACGCTTGCCGCGCTGATCTGGTCCACGGGGAGTGTATCGCCCATGACCCTGGCAACGGATGGAGAGACCGACTGCGTCATCGTGCTGGCCGAGGACGCCGGCGCGCCGCAGCAAACCGCGGCGGAGGAGCTGCAGCACTTCCTGCAGCAGGTGACGGGCGCGGAGTTCCCGCTGGCCGCTCCGGGGGAGGCGCCCGAGGGCGCGCCCGCGATCGTGGTGGGGCCCAACGAGCTCTTCGCCGCGGCCTGCCCGGACATCGACCTGGCGGACCTGCAGCACGACGGAATCGTGATGCGCACGATCGGCGATGACCTCTATCTGGCCGGCGACCCGCCACGTGGCACGCTCTACGCCGTATACACCTTCCTGGAGGACGTGGTGGGCTGCCGCTGGTGGTCGTCCACGGAGAGCTTCATCCCGGAGAGGCCCACGCTCGAGATCGGCGAGCTGAACACCGTCCACGTCCCCCCGCTACAGTATCGAGAGGCCTTCTACCGCGACGCCTTCGACGGCGTCTTCGCACCGCGGCTCAAGATCAACGGGCACTTCGAGCGCATCCCGCCCGAGCGGGGCGGCCACTACCAGATCATCGGCTGGTGCCACACCTTCAACAAGCTGCTGCCCCCCGAGACGTACTTCGAGGAGCATCCGGAGTGGTACAGCGAGATCAACGGGGAGCGCACCGCCGAGCGGGCCCAGCTCTGCCTGACAAACGAGGAGATGCGCGCGGAGCTGGTGCGCAACGCGCTGGCGTGGATCGCCGACAATCCCGACGCCGGCATCATCTCCATCAGCCAGAATGACTGCCATAACCCCTGCCAGTGTGAGAGCTGCAGCGCGCTGGCGGAGCGAGAGGGCTCGGAGGCCGGGCCGCTGATCCATTTCGTCAACGCGGTCGCGGCGGAGATCGAGCAGCAGTACCCCGACGTGCTGGTCGAGACCCTGGCCTATACATACACGCGCAGGCCGCCGCTGCACGTGCGGCCACGCCAGAACGTCGTCGTGCGCCTGTGTACCATCGAGTGCTCGTTCTCACAGCCGCTGGCGACCGGCGAGCAGAACCAGCAGTTCCGCGACGACATTGAGGGTTGGAGCGCGATCGCGCCCCACCTCTACATCTGGAACTACGTGACGAACTTCCGCAGCTATATCCTGCCCCATCCGAACCTGCGAGTGCTGGCGCCGAACATCCGCTACTTCATCGACAACAACGCGGTGGCCCTCTTCGAGCAGGGGGACTCCGGCTGCTCCTGCAGCGACTTCCCGGAGCTGCGGGCGTGGCTGCTGGGGCACCTGATGTGGGACCCCTCGCGCGATGCCGACGCCCTGATCGACGAGTTCCTGCAGGGCTACTACGGCCCCGCCGCGGAGCCGCTGCGCCAGTACATCGACCTCATCCACGACGCCGCGGAGCGATCCGGGGTCTACCTGCGCTGCTACATGGCGGACACCTCAGCCTGGCTCACGGTGGAGGACATCGCGAGGGCGATCGAGCTGTTCGATGAGGCCATGCGCCGCGTGGAGGACGATCCGGAGCTGAGCCGACGGGTGCGGCGAGCCCGGATGCCGCTGGATCACGTTCGGCTGCTGCGCACCCACAGCCTGAGGCGAGCGGCGAGGCTCGGCGGCGAGACGGCGGCCTCGGCGGTGCTGCCCGAAGACCCGGTGGCTTTCTGCGAGGACTTCATCGAGGCCGCGCACGACTTCGAGGTGGGCAACTACCGTGAGGGGCGCCCGTTCACGGAGTATGAGCCGAAGCTTCGGGGCCTCATCCAGGCCTCGGCCGGAGCTGCGCCGCCGGCGCCTGAGATGTGTGAGGGTTTGCCGGAGGACCGCTGGGTGGTCCTGGAGGACGCCGAGTTCCGCCTTTACGGCGAGGGCCGGTGGGTATCGCTTGTCGATGACGGGCACGCCGCCGACGGCCGTGCCGCCCGCATGGTGGCGAACCACCACGAGTGGGCCACGCAGTGCCCGATTCCTGCTGAGATCGCCAACGTCGGCCCATGGCACTGCTACGCGCGCTTCCGCTGCGAGGCGAATGCAGAGGAG
>JBNGDZ010000518.1:0-3664 GCA_049975765.1 Armatimonadota bacterium | reverse complement strand
GGGCTTCGCGGGGCCGCGCGTGATTGACGTGACGGGTATGCCGATCGGGGAGGGCGTGCAGACGGCGGAGTATCAGCGGCAGCATGGGATGCTGGACCTGCTGGTGCCTCGCTCGGAGCTGCGACAGACGCTGGCGACGCTGGTGGCCTGGTGCGTGGGGGAGTCGGAGAGAAGCGAGGATGCCCGGTCCGACGGCAGGGCGCTGCGCACCGAGCCTGACTACGATGCCCCTCACGAGGCCACGGACGCCTGGCGGAAGGTGGAGCTGGCACGGCATCCAGATCGTCCCTACACGCTGGACTACATTGGCGAGATCATCACCGGCTTCGTGGAGCTGCACGGCGACCGGCGCTTCGGTGACGATGGAGCGATCGTGGGCGGGATAGGCTGGCTGGACGGCCGGCCCATCGCCATCATCGGGCACCAGAAAGGCCGGCAGGCCAGGGAGCGATCGCGGCGGAACTTCGCCATGGCGAGGCCGGAGGGCTACCGGAAGGCCATGCGCATCATGCGGCTGGCGGACAAGATGAGGCGGCCGATCGTGACGCTGATCGACACGCCGGGCGCGCACTGTCTCGACGATGCCGAGGCGCGGGGCATCTCGGAGGCCATCGCCTCCAACCAGCGAGACATGTTCTCGCTTAGGGTCCCGGTGGTACCGACGATCATCGGGGAGGGCGGCAGCGGTGGGGCCATCGGTATTGGTGTGGGCGACCGCATACTGATGATGGAGAACTCGTACTACTCGGTGATCGCGCCGGAGTCCTGTGCGGCGATCCTGTGGCGGGACCGCTCGCTCAAGGAGGCGGCAGCCGACGCG
Organism: Armatimonadota bacterium; assembly: GCA_049975765.1. Lineage (GTDB taxonomy): Bacteria > Armatimonadota > Zipacnadia > Zipacnadales > UBA5352 > JAYENL01. The sequence continues at coordinate 2,844 of JBNGDZ010000518.1, read as the reverse complement.
CTGAAGCTGACTGCCGAGGATGCACTGCGCCTGGGGATCGTCGATGGGATCATCGCCGAGCCGGAGGGGAGCGCAAGTGCGGACAAGCAGGGCGCCGCGCAACTGCTGCGGGGGGCGTTGAACCGCGTCCTGGACGAGTTGGAGCAGACCGACTGGAAGCAGCTTCCGGACCTGCGCTACGAGAAGTTCCGCCGGATGGGGCAGCAGAACGCTGCGGGGGAGACGCAAGATTGACAGGGATGGTGCCGGAGGCGGGATTCGAACCCGCACAGTGGATTGGACCACCGCCAGATTTTGAGTCTGGTGCGTCTACCAGTTCCGCCACTCCGGCACCTATAGCAAGTCTATCAGCGCACCGGCCGGTTGTCAACGACGCAGTAGAAACACTGACTGGAAGGCCAGCCGGCCCTGTCGCTCCAGTTGCAGGCGCACTGCTCCCTGACTTGCCTGTTCCGCTGGAGCTGCCTGGGCGATGCCCAGTGCAGAGCACACGTGTGGAAGTGTGCGACGTGCGCGCGCTGCCGTGCACTCGCGTGGGCCGACGGCGATGAACAGCGAGGTGAGGAGGAATGAGTAGCGGACAGACAGGCGGCCCGCGGGACGACTGGCCGGGTTCGGACGCGGAGCAGCAGTCTCCCGGTCCACCGCCAGCCCCGCCACAGAGGAGGGGTACGAACTGGGCGGTGGTGATCGGCGTCTCGCTGGCGGCCCTGTTGCTGCTGAGCGGGATGGTGCTGGTAATCGTGGCGGTGTTCACGCTCGCATCGGGGGGCGGTCAGCCGCTCGGCGGCTTCGGCGAGCGTGTCGGCGTGGTGACGATCTCGGGGATGATCAGCGCGGCGGGCGAGCAGCCGTTGTTCGGGCCGTCGGTTGGTGGTGCCCGACAGACGATGAAGCAGCTTCGTGATGCGGCCGATGACAGGAGCGTCAAGGCCGTGGTCCTGCGCATCAACAGCCCGGGAGGTAGTCCGGCGGCGTCGCAGGAGATCTATGAGGAGGTTAAGAGACTCTCGGAGGAGAAGCCCGTTGTGGTCTCGATGGCCGACGTCGCTGCCTCCGGAGGCTACTACATCGCGGCGGCTGCCGACCGCATCGTGGCCAGCCGCTCCACCGTAACCGGCTCGATCGGAGTGCGCTCGCCATTCCTGGAGTACTACAAGCTGATGGACGAGATTGGAGTGGACGGTGGCAACCTGACGACGGGTCGCTACAAGGATACGGGCTCGCCATGGCGGGAGATGCGCCCCGACGAGAAGAAGTTGCTGCAGAGCATCATCGACGGGATGCACGATCAGTTCATCGAGGCGGTGGCCGAAGGGCGCGATATGGAGGTCGAGGAGGTCCGCGAGCTGGCCGACGGGCGGATCTACACCGGGGAGCAGGCGCTGGAGCACGGACTGATCGACGAGACCGGGAACTTCTATCGTGCTGTAGAGCTGGCGGGCGAGCTCGGCGGCATTGAGGGCGAACCGAAGCTTAAGAACATGGGCGGCGGTGCCGGGATTCTGCCCTGGATGAGCACGAAGGCCGAACAGCTCGCCCGGCGTGTGGCCGTCGAGTACATGCTTTACGATGAGCGGCTTACGAACGTGGAGAGCATGATGAGGATGCTACAGTAGATGGCGGCAGCGACGAGCTGCCAGCGACGAGCGACGAGCTGACGAGGGTCAACGACACAGGGAACGGCGGATAGCTGCACTCGTACTCCGAGCGTGACAGGCCTGAGGCGCCGGGCGAGTAGGATACGTGGTGGGGTCTGAGCGGCGGGGCGCAGGCCGGTGTGCGATGCCTCTCAGAGGAGGCGAGACGGGGCGTCGCCGCCCACGAGATCAGCTAGACGGTGTGTTAGGATATCGGAGCCAATGGCTGAAAAGCTTCTATTGATCGACGGACCGAGCCTCTTCCATCGGGCCTTCCACGCGCTACCACCGCTTACCACCAGCGACGGGCAGCCCACAAACGCTCTGTATGGCTTCCTCCAGATGGTCATGCCGCTGCTGGAGGAGGAGAGGCCGGATTACGCACTGGTGGCCCTGGACCTGCCAGGCCCCACCTTCCGTGACGAGATCTACGAGGAGTACAAGGCGCAGCGTCCCCCAACCGACGAGGCGCTGAAGGAGCAGGTCCCCCTGCTGCAGGACGTGATCGAGGCTCTGGGCCTGCAGGCCATGGGAGTGGAGGGCTTCGAGGCCGACGACGTGATCGGGACGCTGGCGCGCCAGGCTGCGGACGAGGGCAAGCAGGTCACCATCGTCACCGGCGACAGGGACCTGCTGCAACTGGTGGATGACAGCATCGAGGTTGTCGCCACGCTGCGGGGGATCAAGGAGACGAAGCGGTACGACGTCGAGCAGGTGCGGGAGGAGTACGGTCTCTCGCCGCGGCAGCTCATCGATCTGAAGGCGCTTTCGGGCGATAGCTCCGACAACATCCCCGGGGTGCCGGGGATCGGCGACAAGAGCGCGCTCACCCTCCTGGAGCAGTTCGGCTCGGTGGAAGCCGCTATCGAGAGGATGGATGAGATCGAGTCCACCCGTATCCGCAATCGCCTGGAGGAGGCACCGGAGGCTGCGGAGCTGAGCAAGCGCCTGGCCCGCATCGAGACGGAGGCGCCCATCGACCGGGAGCTGGAGGAGTTGGCCTGGGACGGACTGCCGGTCGAGAAGCTCCGGGATCTCGCGATGCGGCTGGAGTTCACCAGCCTGCTGGATCGGCTGCCGCAGAACAAGGAGGCAGAGCTGGAGTTGCACGTCGAGCCGGTCCGGACGCAGGAGGAGCTGGAGGAGTTGGCGGCGGCAGTGCGCGAGGCCGGGGCGATGGAGCTGGCTCTGAGCGATGACGAGG
>JBNGDZ010000517.1:0-3670 GCA_049975765.1 Armatimonadota bacterium | reverse complement strand
GGTTCCAGCCGCTCCCTCTTCGGCTAGCTGTCGATGATGCACTGCAGGTGCGCTGCGGTGTCGTGCACAAACTGCTCGGGGAACTGCGAGTAGCGCGACAGCTCCGCCGTCAGCCACCCGTCATAGCCCACTCCCCGCAGGGCGTTGATGACCCGGGGGTAGTCCACGCTCCCCGTCAATAGCGCAACGAACTGCCTCGCATTCACGTCGAAGTCCTTAATGTGCACCCGCACGATGCGCTCGGCCAGCACCTCAATCCAGTGCACCGGATAGCCGTAGAGAAGGATGTTGCCCACGTCGAAGTACGCCCGCACATTGGGGCTGTCGAACTGGTCGATGAAGTCCCGCATCTCCAGCGGACTGAGCAGGAACTTGTTCCACACGTTCTCCAGAGCGATGACGACCCCCAGGTCCTCGGCGGTGGGCACCAGCTCACCGATGCTCTTCGTGGCCAGGTCCATGGCAGCGTGATACTGGGTGTTCTCGTCCACCACCCCCGGAACCACCAGCACCACGTCGGTGCCGGCCCAGTCGGCGACGCGCAGGGATTGCTCCACGCCCTTCACGCCCTCCACTCGCACGGCCTCATCCGTGCTCGAGAGGGGCAGCGTCCAGTGGGAGGTGGCCATCACGGACGCGATCTCGATCCCTGCCCCATCCGCGGCCGCCCGCGCCTCCTCCGCCTGCGCCTGCGTCTCCACGCCGGTCAGTTCCAGACCATCCAGCCCCGCCTCGGCGGCCAGGGCGAACCTCTCGGCCGGAGACATCTCCGGTGGCATGGAGCCCAGCGTCATCGCCTTCTTCACAGTGGGACCTCCTCGTGTCAATCAGGGTAGCCTCGCCGGGGGTGTGTCGGCACCCCGCGCGGTCGCGAGCACCTTCCCAGGGCCAAGGACTTTTCCCTCCCCGCGCGGAATCTTTCTGGCGGGAGCGTCGAGACTCCGCTGAGGAGGGAGCACCATCGATGAAGCTGTGCGGCCACACGATGGGCATGCCCAACAGGGACATCTTCGAATCCATCTCCCTGTGCGCCCAGATCGGGTACGACGGCATTGAGGTGCGCTGCGCCGAGAACGGGCAGATGCACCTGGAGGAGTTGAGCCCCGACGAGATCCAGCGCATCAAACAGCACGCTGAGGACGAGGGCGTGGAGTTCGCCTGCCTCACTCCCTACTACCGTGACTTCATGATCGAGGCGACCAAGGCCGCGACCCTCGACGGCTATCGGCTGGCCTGCGGGATCGCCCGGGAGCTGGCCTGCCCCCTCGTGCGCGCCATCTCAGGCACCTGGCCCAACGAGAACTTCAGCCGCGAGGAGGTCTTCGCCAGGACCGTCTCGGGGATGAAGGAGGCGGCGCTGATCGCCGACCACAACGGGGTCCGGCTGGCGGTGGAGACGCATCGGGGGCAACTGACGTGGAGCGCTGCGGAGACGCTGGAGTTCGTCGAGGCGGTCGATCACCCGGCGGTCGGGGTCCTCTACGACGCCTACTGGGTGGAGGTGCGCGGGGAGGAGGACCTGGGGCAGCAGATCAGTATGCTCTCGCCGTGGATCATCCACGTGCACGCCAAGAACGTGCGCTACGACGACGAGGGAGAGGCCCACGCGACGCTCCTGGACGAGGGGGAGATGGACTGGTGCCAGATCATCACGCTGCTTGACGCCATCGGCTACGACGGCTACATCTCAGACGAGTACGAGAAGCTCTGGCGCCCCGCCCAGTTCCCGGAGCCAGAGGTGGGGATGAAGCGCAACCACGAGGTCCTCCGGGAGTGCCTCATCGGACTGGGGGAGCTGGAGTAGGCGGTCGGCCGCGCCTGCTCCACGCGCCTCCTCAGTCGGTCATCCCCCCTGCGGGCGGCTGCGGCTGCCCGATCTGCCGGCTTGGAGGCTCTGCTGGAGGTCCTGGGGGATAGCCCCCCCGACCTGGGGGTTCCACCGCGTGGTCTTGAAGATGTCGTTCCAGAGCGTCGCGAAGTTCGGGCGCCCCTCCCCCACCGTCCGCAGCGTCTTCCGGTCGGTGTTACCGCGGAAGAGTACCACATGCTCCCCATTGGGTGCCGTCACCACCATCTGCACGGTGAGCGTCTCGATGACCTCATCAGCGCGGATGGCGGCGAGAGCGACGCGATAGGCCTGGCGCACTACGCGCTCCACCATGTGCCCTCGCGGCAGGGACTGGGGGACGGTGGCGCGGACGACGGCGTAGCCCGTATACGGATCGACCATGGCCATGATCTTCCCGGTCATGGGGCGATCGTCGTCCCATGTCAGGGAGCTGACGGCGTCGATGACCGCCCGGTCGTGGTCGGTCACCGGCTCGGAGATCTCCTCCTGCCGGGTGCGAGAGATGGGCCTGCGTGGAGCCCGTCGCGGGGCCTCCTGTGCGGCCCAGTGCTGCTGGGGGTTCTCGCGGGCCGTGGGGATCTCCACCTCCCCCCGCCGCGGCGCCGGCACAGACCGAGTGCCGCGTACCGTGCTCGGAGCGGTGAGCCCAGGCGAGCCCGCGGGCCTGCCGGACTCGGCAGTCGCCACCCGTGGCATTGTCGGGGGCTCGACATCCACGCGGCGCGCAGCCAGCCCAACGATCACCAGGATCACGACAACCACCATCGCCACAGCGCCGACCGCCAGCCAGATCAGCCGCCGGCGACCGGCCTCGGCCTCCTCCGCCAGCTCCGGCTCCGGGCCGGTGCGGGCCTCGCGGGCCTGCTCCTGAGTATCTTCGAGCTTGGCGCGAAGCTCCGGAGTATCCGCAAGCTGGATGGCCAGATCATACCACTCCGCGGAGTCCTCCCACAGCTCCCGCCGATACATGATGTCGCCCATCTTCTCATGAGCCGCGGCGCTGGTGGGATGGCGCTGCAGGAGCTGCTTGCACGCCCGCTGGGCGGCACGGAGGTTCCCGTCGCGGATCAGGTGGTCTATCCCCCGCAGATCTGCCTGAACTTCACTCCCCCCGGTGGATTCACTCATCTCTGCTCCTATCTCGGCTCCGTAGGGTGCTCGGGTGGCTCCGACCGCTTGACCATGCGCACACGCTCGACCTCGTAGCCAATCTTCCGGTAGAAGGCCACCGCTCGTTCGTTGACCACGCTGGCGTCGAGCATTATCTTGTCAGCACCCTGGTCCAGCAGCCACTGCTCGACGATCCGCATGAGCCGCTGGGCCTCTCCGCTGCCGCGGAGGTGCGGTGCCACATACACATTCTTAATATACCCGACTCGCGGGTCCACCAACGTTGACATCAGCGATCCCCACACGAAGCCGCAGAGCTGCCGGTCCTGCTCCAAGACGAACATGATCTCGCCCGGGTCCCGTGCCGCCCGTTTCAGGTCCCTGCGATAGTCCTCCCGGAAGGCCCCATCCACCCGGAAGCCGGGAAAGTTCCCCTCATAGACCTCGTACTGAAACTCCAGCACCGCGTCCAGATCGCGGCGCAGGTTGAAGCGGCGCAGCCTCGGCTCCCCCCGAGCCGCGTCGCGCTCGGCCCCTATCGCAGCCATCTCAGCCACCCTGGTCGATGATCTCGACGTGCTCCTGAACGATCCGGCGCGGGCAGAGCTTGATGAACGACCACAGGGCCCCGATGGCCACCGCCGAGTCGTCCACCCAGCCCAGCGGGATGAGCAGGTCCGGCATCAGATCCGACGGCAGAACCGCGTAGGC
>JBNGDZ010000516.1:0-3671 GCA_049975765.1 Armatimonadota bacterium | reverse complement strand
GCGGAAGGAGGGATCGAGCGATAGCACCGAGAACCAACTATTATACGGTTCTGCCACGTGCAGCCACACAGCGGGCACGTTCGGAGCCCGCCACCGCCCGAGACCAGATGAACGGACCGGGACGAGGTCGGTCCGCGACGGCTACTCCCCCAGCAGCCACTCCCGCACTGCCGGGAGCGACTTGCCTGAGATGAGTTGCTCCCCGTCGGTGAGCCCATCCTCCGGGCGCTCGGCCAGCACCGAGATGAGCCGCTGGCGCCACAGCTCCACCCGCTCGGCGTAGGCCGGATCATCCGAGCGGTCGTGCAACTCCTGGCGGTCGGCCTGCAGGTCGAAGAACAGCTCGCGGCCGCTCTGCGTGAACCAGATGTACTTCTCCCGCCCGTCGGTGACGAACTGGTGCCCGTAGCCGCCGAAGCCGGCGTGCTCGCCGTGGAGGAACCCCCGCCACGGGACATCCTCCCCGCGCATCAGCGGCGCCAGCGACAGCCCCTCCACGTCCTCCGGGATCGCCAGCCCGGCCTGCTCCAGGACCGTGGGCATGATGTCCAGGTGCGCCACCGGCTCGTCGCGCACGATGCCCCGCTCGCCCTCCCATGACTGCGGGGGCATGACGATCAGCGGCACGTGCGCGGAGCCCTCCAGCGGGACAACTTTGCGGAAGTGGTTGTGATCGCCCAGCAGCTCACCGTGATCGGACATGAAGATGACCCAGGTGTCGCCCAGCCAGCCTCTGCGCCGCAGCCAGTGCAGCATCCGCCCGATCTGGTAGTCGAGGTGCGTGATCTGCGCGTAGTAGGCCCGGCGCGTGCGGCTGAGGATGCGCTCCGGGAGCGTCCCGGTGGAGGCATCCACCGCGGTCACGGCCTCGCCGAGTTCCTCCGCCCAGCCGCCGACCGGCACCGGCGGCAACTCCCGGCCCTCGTACTGCGCGAAGTACTCCACGGGCGGGTCCAGCGGCGGATGAGGCCGATGGAAGCCGACCTGGAGGAAGAACGGGCGTGTGGGATCTCGCCGCGACATCAGCTCGATGGCCGCATCGGCCGTCCAGGTGTTGGGGTGCAGCGCCTCCTCGTGCTCCCACGCTCGGGCCATCCAGGAGTTGCTGGTGATCTCGTGGGCGGTGTCGGTCACGCGCCCGCCCGTCTGGCGCTTCAGCCATGCGTGGTAGTCACTAACGTAATGCGGGTCATGCTGCTGCACGTCATACAGCCGCATCTCCTCAAAGCCCAGATGGAGGCGCTGGGGGTAGAAGTGCGTCTTGCCCACGCACAGCGTCTGGTAGCCGCAGTTGCGTAGGCGGTGCATCATGGTGCCCTCGTAGCGCCACGGGACGCGGTCCTGGTAGCCGATCCGCCCTGTGGCGTTGGGCGTTCGGCCGGTGGCAAGACTCGCGCGGGTGGCAATGCAGGAGGGGCACTGGCTGTAGCAGTTCGTGAAGGTGACGCCCCGGTGCGCCGTGTCGTCGAGGAATGGCGTCTCGACCACCGGATGGCCTGTGGCACCGACGCAGTCTCCGCGCCACTGGTCGGGGAAGATGAGCAGAACGTTCGGTCGCTCGGGCATGATGAGACCTCCTGGTCTGCCGCCTGCTATCGGCCTCCGGGCCGAAGACAGCCGGCTCCCTGCCCTCCCTGACTGCTTCTGCGAGCTCTGTCGCACCTTCGCCGAACCGCCTGTGTTCCCTTCGGAGGAGATTCAGCGCCGCGCGGGCAATCCTCAACCCGTCATGAGCACCCCACAGGGAGGAGCGGCCATCAATGGCGAAGCGCAACTTCTCGATGATCGAGTACTTCAACAGGATCGCCGCGGAGCACACCCCGGAGCTGCAGTTCGAGGGTGAGACGCCTGAGGACTTCGAGCAGTGGCACGAGGTCGCGCACGCGAAGTTCATGGAGCTGCTGGGGCGCTTCCCCGAGCCGGCGCCGCTTGATGCGGAGGTCGTGTTCTCGATCGAGGAGGACGGGATCATTCGCGAGCGCGTGATCTTCAACGCTGAGGAGCATATGTCGGTGCCGGCGGTGGTGCTGCGGCCGGCGGATATGGCTGAGGATGGCTCCAACCCCGCCATCGTCTGCAGCCATGGCCATGGTGACTACGGCAAGGAGCCGGTGGCCGGCAACCGCAGCGCGCCGGGCTACGTCGGCGACATCGAGCGCATGAGCTACGACTACGGCTGGCAGATGGCCTGGCGCGGCTACCTGACCATCAGTCCCGACCTGCGCGTCTTCGGCGAGCGCGCCAGTGAGGGCACCATGGTGGGGGGGCGCGACAAGTGCAACGTGCACTTCATCCGCGGGGCCATCCTCGGCATCTACACGCTCACGCTCAACATCTTCGACATGATGCGCTGTATCGACTACCTCGAGACGCGGCCGGAGGTGGACCCCGAGCGCATCGGCATGATGGGCCTGTCGCAGGGCGGGACGCAGACCACCTTCACCACCGCCGCCGAGCCGCGTATCAAGGCGGCCGACATCATCGGCTACCTCAACCCCTGGGAACGCTTCGGCGTCAACCGCGCCAACTTCTGCGGCTCCCAGATCGTGCCCGATGTCTATCGCTACTTCGACACCCACGACATCGCCGGACTCATCGCGCCGCGCCCGCTGCTGGTGGAGGCCGGCGTGCACGATCAGTGCTTCTTCATCGAGGACCAGCTCATCAGCATCGAGGCGGTGAAGATGATCTACGCCGCCGCCGGCGCCGAGGAGGACCTGTGGGTGGACGTGCATCCCGGCCCGCACGCCTTCGCGGCCAACCTGGCATTCGAGTTCTTCGACACGTATCTGTAGCGGGGGCAGCTACGAGCGACGAGCGGCGAGCTGCCAGCAACGGCAGGAACAACGGCAGCCGGTGGCTCCCGGGATCAGGCCAGCCGCGACGCGCTACGGGCGCCACGACGTCGCATCTGGAGGCAATGGTAGATGCAGCCGATCTGGAAGATGAACTCAGGAGAGTTCTTCGGCTGGAGGCAGGACGACCAGCTCTATGATGTGGAGGGCCATCACGTCGGCTACTTCAAGGGCGACACGGCCTTCTCGCTGAAGGGGGAGTACGTCGGCGAGATGGTCGATGATCAGCGAATGGGCCGGCCGGTCGGCCGTATGCGCCCGTCGGCCGGTGCGCGGGGCAGCCGGGGGCAGATCCGCACCGTACCCCGGGCCGACATCACCCCGCGACCGTCCAAGGCCTGGGAGGACCCGGAGCTTGACTGAGCGCCGACGCAATGCTGACCGCCCTGTTGAAGGAGGGAACTGCATGCCCCAGCGACCGAACGTTCTGTTGCTTGTCGCCGACACCCAGCGCGCACACAATCTCCACTGCTACGGCTATGAGAGGGAGACCTCGCCCACCTGGGACACCATGGCTGCCGAGGGCCTGCTGTGCGAGCAGAACATCTCGCCGGGGATCTGGAGCCTCCCCGGCTACGCCTCGATGTTCACCGGCACCTACGTCTACACCCACCGGGCCGACGCCGACCACGAGTACGTGGCGCGCGGCCTCCCCACGCTCGCGGAGGTGCTCTCTGATGCGGGCTATCAGACCTGCGGGCTGATGCCCAACACCTGGGGGTCGGGCGCCGTGGGCCTGGATCGCGGCTTCGAGCACTACGTGGGCATCACCAGCCCCGGTGGCGAGCGCTGGCGCGGTTGGGAGCCGCCGGAGAC
>JBNGDZ010000515.1:0-3671 GCA_049975765.1 Armatimonadota bacterium | reverse complement strand
GGGTGGCGATGTCACGCTCGACGAGCCGCGCGGCGGCGCGCGCCAGCGGATCGCGCTCTCGCCACTGCTGCTCCTCCTCGTCGGTGCGGTAGAGGCACTCGTCGCTCTTGGAGTGACCGCACTGGCGGTAGGTACGGGACTCGACAAGCGTTGGGCCGCCCGCGCCGCGCGCCCGCGCGACGGCTTCGGATACCGCGCGGTGCACGGCTTCAACGTCATTGCCGTCGCAGTCGGTGGCGGGGATGCCGTAGGCGTCTGCACGCCTGGCCACACTCGGCGTACGGAAAGACTGCTCCACGGATGTGCTCATGGCGTAGAGGTTGTTCTCACACAGGTAGACGATGGGCAGCTCCCACACTGCGCCCATATTGACGGCCTAATGGAAGGCCCCCTGGCCGGTGGCGCCGTCGCCGAAGAACGCCAGCACTACGCGACCGGTCCCGAGCAGCTTCTGCGACAGCGCCGCGCCGGTGGCGACGGGGATCATGCCGGCCGTGATACCGTGCGAGCCCAAGAAGCCGATGGAGAAGTCGGCGACGTGCTGCGAGCCGCCCCGCCCACCGGAGTAGCCGGTCGCCTTGCCGAACAGCTCCGCCATGAGCCTGCGGGGCTCGGCGCCCTTGGCGAGGAAGTGCCCGTGGCCGCGATGGTTGGAGGTTATGAGGTCATCGGCCTCCAGGGCGCTCACGGCACCGACGGCTGAGGCCTCCTGGCCGATGCAGAAGTGCGCGGTGCCCACCACCAGGCCCCGCGCGAACATCTCCTCCACCGCCTCCTCGAAGCGCCGGATCAGCAGCATCCTGCGATAGGCCTCCAGCAGCATCTCGGGGCTCACTCGCGCCACTCCTCGAGGACCACCGCGCCGGAGCCGTCCGGCGCCACGGCGGCAAGCGGCTCTCCCGCCCCGTCCGTAAGCATCCCCACGCAGCAGGCCGCCGAGAGCGCCACTGAGGCACCGAAGGTGTGCCCGCAGGCCGGCGAGGCGTCGATGACCCGCGCTCCGTCCGCGCCCGCGGCCAGCACCGCCTCGCCGCCGCCATCGGCGCATGGCGCCAGGCAGCTCGCGCCGGTCAGCTCTGCCAGGGGCCGGGCACCGCGATTCGACGCGCACTCGGCAGTCTCCAGGATCAGCATGGCCGCGCCCTCGCCCAGGACCCCGGCTACACCCCTCTCATCCATGACCGCGATGACCGGGTCGCTGAGGGCCTCGGCGCCGCCGGCGAGCATGAGGTCGGCCCGGCCGCCACGCATCATGGTCAGGGCGTAGGCGAAGGCCGCGGCCGCCGATGCGTCGCCCAGCGAGTGCGTCATGTTCGGACCCTGCAGCTCATACTCGATCGACGCCAGGGCGGCGGGAGTGTTGATGAAGGCGTGGGTAAAGATCATCGGCGACCCGAAGCGGAGCCCCTTCTGCTGCACGCGCCCGGTCATGCTCAGCATGGACGCGGTGGTGCCGAAGGCGGTGCCCAGCGAGACGCCGAGGCGATCGCTCTCGAAGCCGGGATGCTCGGCGCCCTGCCAGCCCAGGTTGGCGTCCCTAACGGCCAGGTAGCACGCCGCCAGGACCAGGTCGGAGCAGGGGTCCATGTAGGTCTTGGGGCTCTCCCGGTAGTCCTCGGGGTCGTAGTCAGCGGCCAGGAGATCCTCATCAGGCTCCCCGCCCGCCCGCAGCGCCTCGATCAGCGGGGGCGCGCCCACGCCGAGGCCATGAATCGCGCCCACGCCGGTCACCACGATGCGCCGCAGGTCTGCGCGTGCCATCAGCTCACCGCCCCCAGCACCACGCAGGCGTTGTTGCCGCCGATACCGGCGGAGATCGAGATGGCGCGATTGACCTCGGCCGGGCGGGACTCATTAGGCACATGGTCCAGGTCGCACTCGGGATCCGGCTCGCTGTAGTTGAGGGTCGGCGGGACGATGCCCTCGGTGATGGCCATGGCGGTCGCGATCGCCTCCGCGGCGCCGGCGGCGCCCATCATGTGCCCGACCGCTGCCTTGATGGACGAGACCGGAATCTGGTGGGCCCGCTCCCCCAGCACTGCCTTGATAGCCTGTACCTCGGCTGGATCGTGCGGCTGCGTGCCCGTGCCGTGCGCGTTGACGTAGTCGATGGTCGCGGGGGCAATGCCCGCATCCTCGAGGGCCTCGCGCACCACGCGAGTCATTCCCGCCCCGCCCTGGTCGGGCGCGGTAATGTGATAGGCGTTATTGTTCTCCGCCCAGCCCAGCACCTCGCAGACGATCTTCGCGCCGCGCTCCCGGGCCCGGCCACGCTCCTCGATGACCAGCGCCGCGCCGCCCTCGCCGAACAGCGTCCCGGAGCGGTCGGCGGAGAAGGGTCGGATCATCTCGTCGGTCATGGTGCGCAGGACGCTGAGGCCTGACAGCGGCGTAGGCGCCAGAGCATCGTGACAGCCCACCAGCACCGCCTCCGCCTCGCCCAGGCGGATTATGTCCAGCGCGGCGCCGATCGCCGCCGAGCCCGACGCGCACGCCACCGACAACAGCGTGCAGGGGCCGCCGATGCCGAACGCCTCGCAGGCATGCTCGGCGGCCTGGCCGAAGGCGAACTCCTCGAAGCTGCCGGCGCGCACCTGGCCGTCGAGCAGCCCCGCGACGTAGTCCTCCCAGGCGTTGCTGCCGCCGAAGTTCGTGGCGTAGACAGCGCCGAAGCTGGGGTCGCGCTCGGTGGCGGGCGCCATGCCTGCGCTTACGAGAGCCTCACGTGCGGCCACGAGGAGGAACTGGGTGGCGAGGTCCGGGGCGGCCTCCAGGCCGAAGTCGGCGGGCCTGAAGTCGAGGTCCCTCACCTGGCCGGCGGTCGCGTTGCGCAGGCCGTCGGGGTCGAAGCGGTCGATGGTGCCGATGCCGCTGCGGTTCTCGACCAGCCCCTCCCAGAACGCACGCAGGTCGCGCCCCAGGCAGGAGACCACGCCCATTCCGGTTATCACCGCGCGTCGGCTCATGCTTCACCGGCATCCTCGGTCGTCTGCTGAGTGCTTCCCGCAGTGCTCTCCCGGCAACGGCCCCCCGAGGGAGTGCCTCCACGGCGTGTCATCCGAGTTCTCCCCCTCTCCGTGCCGGAGAGGGGGCCAGGGGAAAGGCACGGCGCGGCCCGATCGACCGGCCCGCCAGGTGCAAGAGACGCCTGAGCCCGCGGCGGAGTTCCGTGTCGGCCAGGCGTCACAGGCAACGGCGGGCGGCGTGGGCATGCCGGCCCTCCGCAGGCCATAGACGGCGGTCCGCCCCCTGCTATCGGTTCCGTAGGACGGACGCTCCTGTCCGTGCGACGTCGGCCCGTTACACAGGACAGCGCGGGCCGACCATTCGCGTAGGCCGAGTTTCCTCGTGCGGGTCAACGGCGGGCCGGACGGTGGTCCGGCCCCTCCATGGGCGCCACGCAGCGTTCGCATCATGGGCGCGCGTGGAGGCCGATGGGCACGGTGCAGGGGCAGGTCGTTGCCCGAGATCAAGGGCCGGCGTGTGGGCGCCATCCCTCCGTCCGCACGAATAATGGGGGCGGGGCACTGCGCCAGGCCGTTGCCCGTCCCGGCCTCCGTGTGGCCTGGTCTGGTCAGTCGTCAGCCCATGGATAGAGACTCGTAGCCGGCAGCCTTCGCTCACATCCGCAGGCCACCGTCCACGGAGATGACCTGGCCGGTGATGTAGCC
>JBNGDZ010000514.1:0-3676 GCA_049975765.1 Armatimonadota bacterium | reverse complement strand
GAGCACGTTCGGTCAGTGGTTCTTCGAGGCGGTCCAGGAGACGACGTCCGGGCCCGGCAAGCTGCTGCTGCACTCCGGGCGAGTGGACACGCCCATCGCCGTGCTCTACTCGCACCGCGACCTCTTCGCCGCCACCATCCTGGGGGAGATGGTCCAGGATCAGCCCTGGGCGGGCGACGGGAACTTCCTGGACCAGCACGAGGGGCTGCTGCGAGGTATCCGCGACCTGGGATACCAGTACCGGCACATCACCTTCGAGCAGCTCGAAGAGGGCCTCTCGCCCGACGACTACCGCGTGCTGGTGCTGCCGCTGGCGAGCTGCCTCTCCGACGGCCAGGTGGACGTTATCCGCGAGTTCGTGGAGAAGGGCGGGACGCTGCTGGTGGACGGTCGCGCCGGGATGCTCACCGGCGAGGGCCGCATCCGCAACGCACGGCCGCTGGACGAGGTCCTGGGAGTGCGTGGTGAGGCCGGCCTGGAGGCGCTGATGCGAGCGTCCGCGTCGGCGCCGCTGGCGATCGAGGCCGCCGAGGCCGGGGGCCTCAGCGTGCAGGGGACCGAGGCGGAGGTCCGCGTGCTGGAGCCGGGCCTGCAGGTGGACGGTGCCACGGCGCTTGCCACCGCCGGCGACGTGCCCGTGCTGGCGGTCAATGAGCTCGGCGAGGGCAGGGCGGTGACGCTCAACGCCGACCTGCGCGGATATAGCGGCAGCCGCCTCGAGGATCGCCACTGGCTGGTCGATCAGGCCCTGGCGGCGACACTGCGGGCCGCCGGGCTGGAGCCTCCGGCGCGCGTCACGCTCCCGGACGGAGCGCGACCGCTGTGCGTGCAGCAGGTGCTCTTCGGCGACGGCCCCGCCCGCTACCTGGCGCTGTCGCAGGACATCCTGGCGCGCGGCCTCGCCCAGCAGCAGCTTCACATCGAGCTGCCCCAGCCCAGCATCGTCTACGACCTCCGGGCCGGCGAGCGGATCGGTGAGGGCGCGGTGAGCGAGTGGGACGCCACCATCTCGCGCGGCGAGCCCCTGGTCTACTCGCTGCTGCCCTACGAAGTCGAGGCGGTGGCGTTGCGGGCGCCGGCCGACGTCGAGCGCGGCCAGACGGCCGAGATTGCGGTCTCCGTCGGGGTGTCTGAGGGACAGCCGGCGGACCATGTCGTGCGCATCGATCTCTTCGCACCCGGAACTGAGGCGCCACACCGGCAGTACTCACAGAACGTCCTATGCGAGGACGGGGCCGGCAGCGCCACCATCCCGTTCGCCCTGGACGACACCCGGGGAACGTGGCGGGTGGAGGCGCACGACGTTGCGTCCGGTGTCAGCGTCCGCCAGGAGCTTCAGATGCGGTGACGCCGGCACACGAAAAAGGGGCCGGCCTGCGTCGGCCGGCCCTGAAGGACTGCGGCGAGAGCGACCTGACACGGCTCAGAACGTGATGCCCGGGTCGTCGTCGCTCTGGCCGTCGTAGTAGTAGCTGGCGGCCTTGAGCGTGTTATAGCTCTGCCACTTGACGTGCCCGTCCCAGAAGGCGCAGTTGTCGCCCTGGTTATGGGGCATGTCGTCCGGCTCAGGAGCGCCACTGTTCTCGCACCAGCCGCCCTTGTAGATACTGCGCCAGGCGCCACAGCACCCCGGCGTGCAGCCCGCGGGATACGCCACCGCAGGGTGAACCCCGTCACCGGTCATGATGCTCGCGGCCGGCCGCTTTATGTCCGCCAGCATCTGGCCCAGGTGGGTCAGATTGGCGTAGCCGTAGTACAGGTGCTGG
Source organism: Armatimonadota bacterium (assembly GCA_049975765.1). Classification (GTDB taxonomy): domain Bacteria; phylum Armatimonadota; class Zipacnadia; order Zipacnadales; family UBA5352; genus JAYENL01. The sequence goes on along the minus strand of JBNGDZ010000514.1, from coordinate 1,910 downwards.
CCATGGTAGTAGTTGGGGGCCGAGCCCACGTCGCCTCTGCCGTCACTGGGGCACTGGAAGAGCTGCCAGTTTTTCACGTACGGGTAGATAGTAAGCTGCCAGTACGGCCGACCTTCCCAGTTCCCGTTCCGGAGCACCTTCTCGTCGTAGTCCTGCGCGTACATCAGCGCTGCGAGGGCGATCTGCTTGAGGTTGCTCGAGCAACTGGCCTGTCGAGCCTTCTCCCTGGCCCGCGCGAAGACCGGGAAGAGGATCGCCGCCAGGATCGCGATGATCGCGATGACGACCAGCAGCTCGATCAGGGTGAACCCGCGTTTCATTACGGCCACCTCCTGACGAACGTTCTTCCAACCACCTTTCCCTCTGAAGGCCGTTGGCGCTGTACTTCTTGTTCGCCAATGCAGGGCGTTCCACCTTTGTTAACGCACGTCTTTCTCGCCTCTTTTTTCCGACGCCCCTGCCGGATGCCTTCCTGGTTGCCACGCCGCACGGCACACTGCGCGGCGGGTGTGGGCGTACGCCGTTCCGTGGGACAGACACCCCGTCCGTCCGCGCCATGGCGTTGCGCGGCGAATGCTCCAGTGCGTGTCGCTTTCTACCGGCCCTCGATCAGGCTGGGAGCACGATCAGGCCCGGCAGCCCGACCTACGCAGGGGGAGACAGGCGGCGGAGCGCGTGGTTGGCGCTCGCCGGTCAGCTACAGCCAGCGCCGCATGAAGTCCAGCCCGGTCTCCACGCGGATCTCGTGCCCGCCCTCGTGCAGGTCCATCGCGATGCGCTCCGGCACCCCGAGCTTCTCGTAGTGGGCCCGGGCGCGTTCGAACTCCTCGAGCACCCACGGCCACCACGCGATGCCGTCGCACCTGCCCGTCTGCGACATGACCGGGCGTGGGCAGATCAGCGACACCAGGTCGGCGTCGGAGAACTCCCGCAGCGTGCCCGGAACCCAGATATGCTCGGCGTCCAGGGGCAGAAAGCACGAGTGGCGCCCGTCCTCGACCACCATCTTGCGGGCGCGATGATTGAACCAAGCACAGATGATCCCCGCCCCGATCCGCAGCTCAAGGGGGAGCGTGAAGATGGTGTAGGCGCCGCCGAGGCTGATGCCCCACATCCCCACGCGGCCGGCATCGAGCTCGTCACGGCTCTCGGCCCAGTCGATAAGGCGACTGATCTTCGAGATCTCCAGGCCCCACAGCGTCCCTCCCAGCAGCTTCGCCAGCCGGGTGTAGCGAGCCCGTGGGTCCTTGAGAGTGATGTTCAGGGGTGAGATGACCGCAAAGCCCGCCCGCAGGCACTCCTGAGCGTACGAGTGGTAGGTCCGGCCGGCGTCATCGAAGCCGAAGGTCTTCTCCGGAGAGCTGGACACCCCGTGCTGGCAGATGATGACCGGGTGGGGCGGCTCGCCAGTCCTCGGGACGCCCACGATGGCTCTGGCGCGCAGGTTGCCGTAGTGGCGGACCGTGATCCAATGAGCCTGGAACTGATCGTTCTCGGCGAAGGGCTCGATCTCCGGGGCCATGTCCTCCTCCGGCGGACCGAATTCGCCCACGGCCTGGAGCCATCGCTGCCGATTGGGGGCCACGGACTCCATGTAGGCGGCCTCGGAGGAGTAGTCGCGGGCCCAGTGCCGGGCGGCGCGCTCGTCGTAGGCCAGGTTGCGCTCCCGCAGGAAGTCCTCGGTCTCCCGGCGCAGCAGGTCCTGGCGGTCGTCGATTGCGCGCTGGAGGAGTCCCGGCTCGGCGTCGAAGGCGTTCTCGTAGAAGGTCACCGCCATCACACTCCTCTGCATGTCGTGGTGTTCCGGCCGTTCCGTGTCGTTCGTGCCCGGACCTTCGCCTGCGGCGAGGTCCGCGTCCATGGGCGGCGAAGGGGCACTCCCGGACCGGCTCTGGCAGACTACGGCAGTG
>JBNGDZ010000513.1:0-3679 GCA_049975765.1 Armatimonadota bacterium | reverse complement strand
GCACACTCCTGTGCGTGCGCCTTGCCAGGGATGCAGAGCGACGGACGGGGATGTCCGTCCCACCGGAAGATCGCTCTGCCGTGGTGGAACCCCGCTCGTGGTTGCGGCCGCGGCCGGCACCGGGCCGCCCGTCACCGCCCCGGCCGGAACATCTGGAAGTCGCCCCCCGCGAGCTCCAGCAGCTCGTACTTGTCGAGGCGGAAGGTGTGCCAGTAGCAGGTCCAGCGCGCATCGGACTGCAGGAACGCCGCCAGCGCCCGGATCATCTCCACCTTCTCAGCGCTCATTGTCTCGTCCTGAGCCAGGTTGCGGTAGCTCCGGTCGTCGAGGTCGTAGAGCTCGTCGAACTCGCTGGTGAGGTTGTAGGTGTACATCAGCCGACGGTCGTCGAGCCGTGCGAACCACGCTACCGCCGGGTTGGGGCAGACATGCCAGCCGGCCTCAAAGATGAACGGACCTGCGCGCTGTTCCCGCTCCCCGCGGACCAGCGGCAGCAGAGACTCCCCGTCGAGGCGGTCGGCCGGCTCCACGCCGGCGACTCGCAGGATGGTCGGGGCGATGTCCAGAAGGCTGACCAGCGCCTCCACCCGCGTGCCGGCGCGCTCGCCGCCGGGCAGCTTGACCACCAGCGGCACCAGAGCGACCTTCGGGTGGCCGTAGACGCCCTTGTCGATGAGCCCCAGTTCGCAGTTCATCTCCCCGTGGTCACCGGCGAAGATGATCAGGGACTCGTCGTAGAGGCCGCGCCGGTCGAGCGCGTCCAGGAAGCGCCCAGTGGCCGCGTCGAGGGCCTCGATCTGCAGGAAGTTCATCAGCATGTACTGCCGCGCGATTTCCTCGTCGTAGAGGCCCCAGTTCCTGAGGTAGAACTCGTAGACGCGGGGCAGGCCCTGCACCTCGCCGGCGATGGCGCGATGGTAACTGCCCGGCAGCTCGATGTGCTGCGCCAGCTCCCGGGCGCGCTCCTGGTAGCTGCCGGGGACCATGAAGGGCTGGTGCGGGGCGAAGAAGTCGAGCTGCAGGTAGATGGGCGCGTCGTCCTCGCGCTGCAGGAGGGCGCTGTCGAGGTTCTCGCCCGCCAGCCACGCCAGGTACTGGCAGTAGGTGGCCTCCTCGGGCAGCTCGGCGCCATCGGCCTGCTCCACCCAGCCGCCGTAGCTGTTGCCCGGATCGCCGCCGGGGCGCTGGCCGGTGACCGGGTCGCGCCAGCGCGGCGGGCGCACGCCCATCTCACGCAGGTAGCGCAGATAGCCGTCGTCATCGGTGAGCGGCGGCGCCCAGCGGTTCCATGCGTCGTCGCTTTCGCCGAAGGCGTCGATGAACTTGTGGGCGCCGACGTGGCATTTGCCGACGTGCTTGGTGACCCAGCCGCTCTTGCGCAGGTACTCCGGGAAGATGGCGTCATCGTCGCGCAGCGCCACCGCCATGCCGTCGTGGGCGCGCTCCTCATTGACCAGCAGGTAGGTGTAGCGGCCAGTCAGGGTTGAGGCGCGTGAGGGGCCGCACAGCGGGGAGGTGGTGCAGGCATGCGTGAAGAGCGTCCCGTCGCGCATCAGCCGGTCGAGGTTCGGGGTGCGAAGGTGCTCGCGCATCGGGCTCTCGGGGTCCCAGGCCTCACGGGGAATCATGTCCACCGTGATGTAGATCGTGTGCGGTGGTCTGGCCGCCTCGTCGAGGTCATAGGGATGTGCGCCGGTGCGGTCATCGAGGTAGCGTCTGGCCATCGGGATCACTCCGGACGGCGATATGGAGTTGGGGGCCTCTTCGCTGCCGTCGCCGGCGGACCTGCGGGTCCGGAGGAGAACCCAGTGAGACGCGCCCGACCGGCAGCAGCTGAGGGGGCGGACCACTGGCGGGGCCGCAGAGCCGGTGACGACAAACGCTGGGCGTGCGCGGACATGGAACAACCCCACGCGCGGGCTCCCCGAGCCTGCCGACGCCTCGGCCCTGTGGTGGTACTGGCCGCACGCGCTGTCCGAGCGCCTGGCGGACAGGACTGTGTCCATCGGGCCGGCCCGCGGCGCTCTGCAGGAGGTGCTGGAGGCCAGTGACCAGCCCCTGCTGTAGTGGGTGGCCGTTGATGCGGATGCGTCCGGCAGGGCGCCTCAGTCGCTGCTGGTCTCGGCGCGGGATGCGCCCCTGGGCCATCTCCTGTGGGCGCTGGAGGTGGCGACGGGCCTGCAGGTGAGATCGCTCGGCGAGACGGATCTGGCGGAGTGGGCTTTCGCCCATGACCGTTATCCCGATCGCGCCGAGCGGCCCGACAGGCTCCTCCGCCTGCCCAGCCTGCAGTGCCGCTCGCCGCATCGCACGAGCGCCGGCAGGGCGCTGCTGTCCGGCGTGCCCACGAGTGCAGCCTGCGCAAGGTCCGCACAGGGCTACCACGTGGACGCGCTGCCCGAGTGGCTCCGGGGCCTGATGCTGCAGTCGCTCCCGCCGCCGGAGTTTGTGGGCCTCCCGGCCGACACCGACTACACTGCGCTTGCGAGCGAGGGACGCATGGTGGCAGTGTGGCCCCAGGGCGTCCACCTCGAGGCCGGGGTGTTCGAGGCCGACGGCTTCGGCTCGGCAGTGTCAGTTGCCCTTCCCGCCTTCTGACCACTGAGGCCGGACGGCCATCCGGAGCCGCTTCGATGCGTCTGACGGTCTACAGCCCGGCGGCGATCCTCAGCAGCAGCGGCGCCAGGGCGACTGCCGCCACGTTGCTGGTGATCCAGGCCGCGTTCGCGAGGTGCTCGTCGAGGTCGAAGATCTGCGCCAGCACCAGGCCCATGATGGCCGCGGGCGCGGCGCTCTGGATGAAGACCACCCTCAGCAGCGCGTGATCCTCCATGGCGAAGAACCCCGCCAGCCACGCCATGCCCAGGCCCAAAGCAGGCGTGACCAGGAACTTGACCGCCCCGATCGCGGCGCACTCGCGCCGGTAGGTCACCACGGAGGTCAGCCGGAGCGACAGGCCGATGGCGAACAGGAAGATGGACGTGGACACCGGCACCAGAACGTCCACGACATCGCCGATGACCTCCGGTCTGATCGGGCCGAGCGCGTAGAGCAGGCCCCCGGCGGCGAAGCCCAGCAGCGGGTTGCGGCTCTCGGGCTCCCGGAGTGTGTCGAGGAGCGTCTCGCCCAGTGACTGCGCGCTCTCGTGCCCGTAGCGGCGAGCGATCACGAACCCGAGGGTGTAGTACATCGGCATGAAGCTGAGGACCCAGATCATCCCCAGCGCCGCTCCCTGCTCGCCCAGCAGGATGTAGCAGACGAAGGCCCCATAGGTCAGACCCTGGTTCGAGAACATGCAGGCGAGCGTGAAGGGCCCCGCCTGCGGGCGGCGCAGCCCCATCAGCCGGGCCAGGGAGGCCCCGATGGGCCACAGGAGCGTGATCTCCACCGCCAGCATCGCCGGCAGCAGCGCGGTCCGCCAGCCCGGCGCCTCCAGCCCCCAGATCAGCAGCGCCAGCAGCGCCGGCTGCACCCAACCCATCGCGAAGCAGCTTATGTCTGACGAGAGCTCATGGGGCAGCCAGCGGAGCTTGCGGGCCGCGTAGCCCAGCGCGAGCGAGCCGAGGATGACCGACAGCATCAGGATGAGCCGGGACTGGAGCTGCATGGGAGGCGATGCTCCGGCGAACATGAACGAGCGCCACGGGTGCACCGTGGCGCGGTGATCTCATCGTACTGC
>JBNGDZ010000512.1:0-3701 GCA_049975765.1 Armatimonadota bacterium | reverse complement strand
GCTGGGAGATCTGGCCGGGCGAGGTGCCCCAGGGCGCCACCCTGACCGTGGACCGGGAGGTGGCGCATGGCGGCGAGGGATCGCTGCGGATCACGCACACCAGGCCGGTCTACACCCGCAGCCAGCAGTCCCTGAGCGTGAAGCCGAACACCGAGTACCTGTTCTCGTGCTGGATCCGCTGCGAGGACGTCGTTCCGCACGGGGGCAGCCAGTGCGCGCGCCTCTACATCGAGAAGTCCACCGGGGACCGGGCGTCGCGGCTTCTCCGGGACACGACACCGTGGACGAAGGTGGAGATCGGCCCCGTGAACGTGGGGGAGACCGAGACCGTCAGCGTGTTGTGCTACCTGCATCAGGCCACGGGCACCGTCTGGTTCGACGATGTGATGGCCGTGGAGGTCACCGACGCGGTGCGGCGCAGCCGGGAGCAGCAGAAGGTGCGCGAGATCGTGAAGCTGGGCATCTCGCAGGTGCGCGACATGGCCGTGGCGGCGGGCGACCGGGAGGCGCTGGCGGACCTGGAGGCTATCGATCAGCGACTCGAGACCGCCGACCTGCCCACCGAGGTGGATCACCGCGCCGGCCCTCCCTACTTCCCGCTGCACGCCGAGGTCTTCCAGGTGGCCGCGGACGTCAACCGCAGGCGGCTGCCGGACGTGGCGGGAGCCGTACAGGTGTGGACCACCGACCCCTTCGAGCGCTTCCCCGCGATCGGCCCGGTGCCGGAGGATCGTGAGACCGACGCGGACGTAGAGATGTGCCTCGACGACCGCGAGCAGGTGCTGGTGCGGCTGTGCAACATCGGGCAGACCGAGGTGAGCGCGCGCCTGAGGGTGCCCGAGCAGCCCGCGGAGGCTCCGCGGATCACGGTGCGCGAGGTCAAGTGCATCCACCCCGGCGGCGTGGAGATGCTCAAGGGCGATCCCCTGCCGCTGGCGGATCTGTCGCCGGCCGGGGTGGCCTCGATGAGCCTGCCTGCGGGGCTGATGGGAGGCTGGTGGCTGCAGCTCGACGGCGGGCGCCCGGGGCTGTACCGGCTGCCGCTGAGGATCACGCAGGAGGCCGGGCCGCCGGTTGAGGTGCAGGTGCGCCTGCGCGTGCTGCCGGTTGAGCTGCCTGACGAGAAGCCTGTCGTGACCTGGAACTACTCCTACGAGAACTACTGGATCATGCCGCAGCGGTGGGACGACGCGCGCCGGGATCTGGTGGAGCATCACGTTAACGCCTACTGCTGGCCGCATCCATATCTGCCATGGCCGGAGCTGGATGAGGACGGCCGGCTGCAGCCGCTGGACTGGTCGCGCTTCGACGCCGGGCTGCGCACGCATGACAACATCGAGTGGCTGCTGCTGTGGCCGGGCTTCGAGTGGGAGGACAACCTGCGGCTCAAGCTCGACCTCGAGCCCGGCTCCGAGCGGTGGCGGGAGGTCTTCGTGGCGTGGTTCACGGCCATGCGCGAGGGCCTGGCGCAGCGGGGGTTCGGGCCGGACCGGGTGGCCTGGTACCTCTCCGACGAGCCGTGCAACATGCAGCGCGCCGCGGCCGTGAAGCTCACGGGGGAGGTGATCCGGGAGATCGCGCCGGACGCCTATGTGCTGGCGAACCCCTACAGCGCGGCCACGCAGGAGCTGCTGGAGATGATGGACCCGGCGGTGAACCTGTGGTGCCCGGAGCTTTCGTTCGCGTCGGGCGAGCGGCTGGAGTTCTTCCGCGAGGGCTCGGAGATTCTGTGGAGCTACCAGGTGCTGGCGAAGAGCCGGGACGCGTTCGAGAGCTACCGCCTGGGCTTCTGGGACTGCTGGCATAGGGGCATTAGCGGCCAGGGCTTCTGGTGCTACGCCGACGCCGGTGGGAGCGCCTGGGATCCCTGGGACGCCGAGCGCCACGACTACGCCCCCGTCTACGATGGCGACGAGCGGGAGCTGATCCCGTCGATCCGCTGGGAGGCGTGGCGGGAGGGCGTGGAGGACTACACGCTGCTGGCGATGGTGGCGGAGGCGCTGGAGGAGGCCGACTGCCCCGAGGCCGCCCGGGCGGCGGGCCGGCGAGCGCTGGAGGCGGCGGACGAGGCGGTGACCGAGCGCAGCCCGCAGGCGGTCGCGTCGGCACGCCGGCACGCTCTGACGGCCCTGAACATTGCCGTCAGGTAGGTGCATGGAGCGGAGCAGGGGCGAGGCCGCGTCCGGCCCAGGCGGCGGCCTGTCGGTTTGCGGTTCGCTCGTCAGGCTCCGGACGTGATCGTCAGTGGGTTGCCGTCCCACTCCGCCCACGGCGACCAGGTGCCGTCACCGGACTGTACCCGCAGGAGAATCTCATACTCGCCCGCGGAGAAGTCCCAGTAGTCGAACTCCGGCTGGTCGCCGAACTGCTGCGCGACGCCGTTCACAGCGTACCGCCACTCGTAGGCCACGATGGGCTGCCCCCCGCCGCCCTCACCGCTGCCTGCGAAGTGAACTGGATTGCCCTCAATCTGAGGATTGGGCGAGACCTCGTCGATGTGGGCCGCCAGCGCGGGCGGGCTCTGCCAATGGACGACGATCTCCCGCCCGCAGTCCATGATCAGCAACAGGGGGTTGTCCGCCTCATGGCCCGCGGGCACATCGCCGGACCAGTGGTCGAAGGTGAACCCCGTAGGTGGCACCGCCGTCACTGACAGCTCGGCGTCATGGACGAACCCGTCTGACCACGTCAGGTTATGGGTCTCGCCGGATGCCTCGGGTGGCTCAGAGACCACCACCTGGCCGCCTGCAGGCTGGCCCGAGATAGTGACCCGTTTGCTCGGGATGCCACTTCCACAGCCGATCAGAACCAGGGAGCCCAGTCCGAGGAGGATCGCGCGCGTTGTTCGCCGCATCATGGCATGTACCCCTTCCGCTGGGACGTCTGCGTGGCGAGATCGAGGCGCCCGCCGGCCCGAGCGATGCTGTGGGCGCCCACGGTCTTCGGCGCCCCCGACCACGCATGTATCCAGAGTGCGATCTTTTTCGTGGGCCATTGTACCTCCGGTCCTCCATGTGTCAAGAGTAGCAGCGAAATTCACCATCCTCGATTCCCGGCGGACACAATCATCTCGCGAATGGCGTTTTTATGACATGACTCAAGACGTCGCGTGACAGGGCGTGCACTCAGCGCCGAAGTACTGCCTGCACTGGCGACTGGGCGCAGGCCGACCCATACGAATAGCAGAGTCAGATAGAGGTGCCTTCGACGGTACGAGCGCGGCTCGGCGCACTCCAAGGCGGCCTCCGGACGCGCTTTTTTTCGGTCGCAGGGAGGACTCTGTGGGGGCTGCGGTCAACTCCGGCCCAGTCGAGCGGCCCGCGGTCACGGGTCGAGGCCACAGCACACCGCCACCTGACGGAGGAGGGACCGCCAGATGACGTATGAGCAGATGCAGGCCAGGCAGCTCAAGCTCAGCGGGCTGCTGGCCATCATCTTCTTGGTCACGGTCTTCAGCGTCCCGTTCCTGAATCAGTACTTCACGGAGCCGATGCTGACGCCGGTGATGGGCATCCCCTTTGCATGGCTGCTGGTGGGGATTCTCTTCCACATCGAGTTCTGGATTATCGCCTTCGTCTACGTCACCCACTCGAACCGGTGGGAGAGGGAGGTGGTCCGCGATGGGCAGTGAGGTCGCGATCCTGCCCTTAACCCGGATTATTCATAAACACTCCTGTGAAGGGCGTCGGGATGGGGCGTGG
>JBNGDZ010000511.1:3155-3753 GCA_049975765.1 Armatimonadota bacterium | reverse complement strand
CCTCCATACGGCCCGCCTCGCAACCGCCCGCGCCATGTCGCTCGTCGTCCGGAGGGGCCGTCCTGAGGCCCCGGCGCCCTGTGCTGGAGCCGAAGCCAGCCCGGTCTCTTCTCCGGCCCCAAGGCAGAGCATGACGCCGCCCCGAGGCAGCGTCCCACGACAAGCGCGCATCATCCAAGGTGTGGGCAACCGGCAGCCGAACGGCACGGCCTCAACGGCGGGCGGGCTGGGAAGCCGGCCCTCCATACGGCGTGAACGGCGGGCCGGACGGTGGTCCGGCCCCTCCATACGACATACGGCGACGACGATGCGCGCAGCCCGGCCCGTCCGTTCTCGGCAAATCGCGGAAGTGCCTCCGGCCTCCCCAACAGCCGCCCCATCGGCCCGTCACGGCCAGAACGCGTAGGTCTCGACGCGTGTGATCGCCGAGTAGACCGCCCACACCGAGCCGACCATCACATCCCCCAGGATCAGCCCGAAGGCCACCGCCTGCAGGTGCGCCACCGTCCCCCGGCCGCCGTAGCGCGAGGCCAGGCTCTTGATCGCCCACGCCACCAGCATCGGCATCCACAGGTGCATCATGTAGTAGGTGGTGGAG
>JBNGDZ010000511.1:0-3145 GCA_049975765.1 Armatimonadota bacterium | reverse complement strand
CCTCTTTCTCAGTTACAGATGGAATGGTAGAAGGTGGAGATGGCGAAGCCGGCGGGGTGGATCGGCCACCACGGCCACAGCGACCGCACCGTCTGCAGCCCGAAGTAGAAGCCAAAGCCCAGCAGCGTCGCCGCCGTCCGGCCCCAGTGGAAGGCCTCGTCGCGGTTGAGCCATCCGGCGAGCTGCCGCCACGCCTCCTGGCTCGACCAGGGCATCCACCGGTTCCAGTCCGCCCCCAGCCCGTGCTCGTAGCCCAGCCGCAGGTTCCAGAAGTAGGCGAAGAACGTGGCCACGGGGATGACCGCCATGGTGGCGACCAGCAGCCGGCGGCCGCTGAAGCCGGTGCGGCCCGAAAGGTACAGGCCCTCCAGCATCAACGGATAGGGGATGTTGCGCAGGCCCCGCGTGAAGCCGAAGAAGACCGACAGCGAGGTCAGATTCTGCACGCCCAGGATGCGCGGCCCCAGGATGTTGCCCTGCATCACCGTCGGGCCCAGGCGCTCGATCTCATGCGTGGGCAGGCCCATCTCCGCGCGGATGCGGCCCACGATCATGGTCATCACGTAGTACTGCACGAAGAAGGCCACCGCCACGGCCACCGTCATCTTGATGGACACGCCCAGCATCGTGCAGGCCACAAAGCCCACCGCGAAGATGATGAAGGCCGTCTGGTAGCGTAGAGGCTCATCCGCGTCCATGGAGGGGTCGCCGAGACCCAGGATCCGCCGCCACACGGCCGCGAAGTAGGGCCGCGCCGCCCAGATCGAGAAGCCCAGGATTGCCAGGTAGCCCCCGAAGGACTGCTCCTTCATGAATGGGAAGCCGCGCACGTCGGTCCATCCCAGCCACGCCACCAGCACGGCCTCGGCGCGCCACAGCAGAAAGAACAGCCACATCGACAGCGACAGGTCCTGCGGGATCAGCAGCCCCAGGCCGATGCCCCAGGGGTAGAAGCAGGCGTGCACGCGCCCCATGGCGCTCCATGGGTGGCCGGTGAGATACCGCCGCAGGTCCAGCGTGGGATCCTGGCCGATCTTCACCGGAACCTCCGGCACGCCCGGGTAGAAGGCGTGCAGCCCGTTGAGCAGGTTCACCAGCGCGGCCAGCCCGAAGGCCAGCCAGAACGCGGTCATGAAGACGCTGGGCACCCGCGGCCTGCTGATCTCGAAGGGCACCTGGGCGACCGGGAAGCTCATCCGCTCGCGCTCCACCCAGCGCTTGCGGAAGATCACCGCCAGGCCCGCGGAGCCGCCCCACATGAAGGTGAACAGCAGCGTCCACCGCAGCACCGGACCCAGCCAGGGCCGCCAGTTGCGCTCCTCGTAGATGGAGTGATCGCCCCGCCACAGCCGCTCCAGCGCGCCCATGTCGTTGACCGTCATGCTCTCGGGGACGTAGTCGCCGAAGAGCTTCTCCCAGTTGTTCTGGGGGCTCTGGAAGTAGGCGTAGCCTTGCATCGTCCCCCAGCTTGTCTTCAGCGTATCCAGCCCCGCCGGGCAGGTGGCCACCGACACCAGGATCCACAGCGCCAGCAGCTCCTGCTGCGCCAGAGCGCGCCGGGGGCTAAGCCGCGTCACCAGCCCGTTGAGCAGCCGCAGCGCCACGAAGAGGAAGAGAACGTTCCAGAACAGCGCGATGATCGTGGGGTCCTCGATCCCCCGCCGGTGCAGGTCCGCGATGAAGTAGGTATCAAGCGGCACCAGGACCGCTGTCAGCAGCAGCACGCGCGCCGTTACCCCGATCCGGCGCGGATCCGCGGCCTCTCCCGGCTGCTCTACTCTCCGGCTCTCATCTGCGGCGCTCATCAGCGGCGTCACCTGGCAGGGCTCGATCGCACCGGCGCTCATCCGCAACGAGCACGACAGTTCGGGACGAGGAGGACCGTCACCTGCGCGGCGCGAAGGCCGCCGGCCGCCATGGGGCGAACCTGGGCTGCACCGATTGCCACCAGGAGGCCGCCATGACCCATCGCGAACGCCTGCTCGCGCCCTTTCGTGGGATGGCGCCGGAATGCCCGGCCTGGGTCGCCGACCTGAGCTACTGGCACGCCGCCCACTCCGAGATGGGCGACCTCGACCCGCGGCACCAGGGCCGCGAGGGCTACGATCGCCTGCACCGTGACCTCGGCGTCTGCCTCTACTACACGCAGCCCGGCGCAACCTTCGCCGCGCGGTATGATGGCGTCGAGACCGGCACGACCCAGGAGGATGGCTCGCGCGTTCGCTGGTGGCGAACGCCTGAGGGCGAGCTGTCGGAGCGCTGGGAGTACCTGCCCCGGGCCCACTGCTGGGCCAGGACACGCTACGCCGCGCGGAGTGCCGCCGAGCTGCGGATCGTGCAGCAGATCGCCCGGCGCACTCGCCACGCGCCGGCTCCCGAGGGGTTCCTGCGCACGGCTGAGTCGCTGGGGGACGATGGGCTCCCCATCTCCCCCACTCCCCGCAGCCCGCTGCCGGCGCTGATGACGGACTGGTGCGGCGTGACGGCCACCTGCTACCTGATCGCCGATGAACCGCAGGCCGTCGAGGACACCCTCGCGATCCTCGGCGAGGCCGCCGACCCGGCCTATGAGGCGATCTGCGCGGGGCCGTCAGAGCTGATCCACGTGTGCGACAACCTCGACAGCGCGAGCTACACCTCCTACTTCGAGCCCTACATGGAGGCGTACTACCGCCGGCGGCTGGCCCAACTGCACGCCGCGGGGAAGGTCGTGGCCACACATCTCGATGGGATGGTGCGCGGGCTGCTCCCGCGCCTGGCCGACGTGGGCTTCGACGCGGTGGAGTCCATCACGCCCGCCCCGGTCGGTGACGTGGAGATCGAAGAGCTGCGCGCCCTGTGCCGCGACCGTGACACCGTCATCTGGGGCGGCATTCCCGGCGCGATGTTCACACCGCCGTGGACGTCCGATGACCTGCGAAGCCACACTCGGCGGTTGATCGACGCCCTCGCGCACGACGGCCGTCTCATCCTCGGCAGCGCCGACCAAGTCCCGCCCGACGGCGACATCGACCTCTGCCGCGTCATCGCCGAGGCCATACAGGAGCACGCCAGGGCGTGAGGCGCCGTGCGGCCTCAGCCTGCCGGGCTCGGCAGCCGTTCCGTGGCACGCACAGCGAACGGCGGGCCGGACGGTGGTCCGGCC
>JBNGDZ010000510.1:0-3757 GCA_049975765.1 Armatimonadota bacterium | reverse complement strand
CCACGTACCTGGTGAAGCCAACATGCACCACGTCCCGGGCGCGAAACGGGAGGTCGAACTCGGCGAAGCGTTCGTCCAGATCCTGGCGCCACTCCGGCGAGGACGCCGGGCCGATGGCGCCCACGCTTGAGAGCATGGCGTCGGGCTTGCCGTAGCTGAAGTCATACTCCCTGATCAGATGCGATAGGAGGGCTCGGAGCTCACCGACGACATCAGACCGTTTCGGCACGTCGGCTCCGTCTTCAGTCAACTTGGCTCGGGCCACAAGCTTGGACGCGTAGCTCTGCACCAGCGGCTCATACATCTGCTCCAGCCGCTTCCCAAACGCCTTGTCTCCGAACTCGGGGAAGACGGCCGCGACGGGGCTCGGGAACGCGGTCATCGACCAGATGAGCCAGTTACTGATGCTCCACGAGACAAGGTGATCCCCGCTGCCGAGCTGCTGGTAGCGCACCAGATCCTGGATGTGCACTCTCGGGTGCACCGTGAACCCATGGAAACCGTTGCCGTAGGCGAGCACGCGACGCCATTCGTCCTGGACGGCCCGCCTGAACGAGCACTTGCCACGGGGTAGCTTGAGGAACGGCATGCCGGCAAGTCCGAAGATCATCGGTTTCAGACAATCGAACACGATCCGCTCGAAATGGCTGGGGACCGTGATAGAGGTGCCATTGCGGACCATGTATTCGTTGGCGATTATGATACCCCCCCGCAGAGCCGCACTCACCTGCCGCAGGTGGGCCTTCGATGGCTCTCCGACCCGGTAGTAGTGGACGGCGTCGTCGAGATAGCGCGTGGCTCTTGGATAGAGCATTTCGAGCAGGATGTACCAATGCGCGTGCTCCGACTCGTCGGTGAGGGCGGAGTTGATCAGGGATCGGAGGTGAAGATACTGGTCGTCGCTCACCTGACGTCCACTTCCCCAGTGATCCACGATCTTTCGCACTTCAGGATTGGCCAACGCAATCGCGCGCCAACGCTTGGCGTCGGCGTCGTCGCCGGTCAACTCACGATGACGTGGCCGGCCTAACGGCCAGAACTCCAGGCAGTCATCGCGTGGGTGGCCGACTTTAGGGCAGGCCTCAAGGTGGACGCAGAACGGACATGGGTTGCTCGCCGCAATGTCCCATTCATGCATCGACTGCATCTCCTGGCATGAACCGTACTACCATCCATTCGTGCACATCCGTTCGACTCAAGCGTATCGGGTGAAGGTGTCCGTGTCAAGCGGGATTGTTCTCGCCTTAACTGGGGTGCTTCAGTCACAGAGGTATCTGTCACCGCACCCGGTGTACTCTCTCCCGCTCAGGACATTCCCCCCTCCGATACTGGAAGCTCATGGAATGGTGAAGAGATCGCGCATTTGTGCGCCGACGGCACCGGCGCCGTCCGCAGCCGTGAGGTCGTCGAACCGAAGCATGACGTACTACCCAAGCGGATGCCGCGCCAGCGCCCCCCGCAGGTCATCGGTCTCCAGATGCAGGTAGAGCGCCGTAGTCTCGATCGAGCTGTGCCCAAGCAGGCGCTGGAGCGTCCGCACATCGACGCCCTCCTTCAGCAGCAGCGTCGCGAACGTATGCCGCAGAGTGTGCAGCGTGACGTCCTCCCGCCGGACGCCCGACCGCTCAACGGTGCGGCGGAACATGCGGTTGAGATCCGTGGGAGACATGGGCTTCCCGCCACGCGTGACGAAGAGCGCGCCGTCGCTCAGTGAAGGTCGGAACTCCAGCCAGTCCTCCACGGCCGCCGCAGTCTGCGTGGCCAGCGGGAGCAGCCTCGACTTTCCTCCCTTGGCTCTGCGAACCAAAAGCGTCATTGCGTCCAGGTCAACATCGCCCAGCCGCAGCCCGAGTAGCTCCGCGCGTCGCAGGCCCTGGTAGAGCAGCACCGTCAGGATGGCACGGTCGCGGAAGGCCAGATCGACGTAGTGGCTCTCATCGCAGGCGGCGAGGAGCCTCGCACACTCCTCGGCGGAGAGGTAGGTCGGCAGGCGCTGTTCACGGCGGGGCGTCGCGACCTTGCGGGTGGGGTCGTCCGACACGAGATCGGCGACCACCAGGTAGCGCCACAGCGACCGAAGGGCGTAAAGCCGCCGGGCCCTGGTTGCGGAGGCAAGTCCATCTGCCGACATCGCAGCGATGTAGCGGCGGAGCACCTCCGGCGTGATGTCCTCGATCTCCTCCGCTGTCCCATCGCTTCTGAGGAACTGCCGAAACAGCTTGAGGTCGGAGCGGTAGGCCTCGATGGTCGCCGGGCTGCACCCCTTCTCGGCCTCCAGGTACACGAAGAACTCTCTCGCCGCGTCTTCGATCAGCATGACTCGGCACTCCTTTCGGGTGCCGGCTACGCTCACTGATCGCTGGCGAGAGAGTGTCCCTGCAGTGTGTCCATAAGACTACTTGATGGACGGTTTATCCGCCCGATTCGGCTTACTGACACGGAGAGCGTGTCCGTAAGCCGAGTTATGACCCATTCACGCTTGGGCCCCTGATTTGGCCGTAGACGGCCCACAACGGGACATACACGCAGGGCGGCGCCACGTCGACCCGGCTTCCTGTGCTGCAAGGATTATTCGCCACGCGGCGTCATGTTCCTCCTCCGGCTGCACCGCGGTCGCGGGAACCGGTCCTGAGCGAGGCGGGCCGGTTGGTGCGGCCTTTCCCCGAAGCCCTGTCCGTACGGCTGGTTGTAAGAGGGGCCAGTCTGTCGGAGAGACGACGCGCATAGAGATTGCAACGGATGCGCAAGGCCGCAACGAAGAACAAAGTTGCGCAGTGCGGCTCCGTGTGGTAACATGAGGAACGGGCGTTCGGTGGAAGCGGAGGGGGTGGCGGGTGTGACGGTGCCGTTGGGCCGGTTTTTTGCCGCTCTCCGCGCGCAGGAGACGGGAGGGAGCTCTGCAGGATGCCCGATGACGAGCAGCTGAGGCGTCGCCTCCGGGTGCTGAGCCGGGCGTATAGGCGGGTGGGATTGCCCCACATTTGGGAGCGTCTGGCGGACGAGATCGCGTCCCTGGGCACGCCGGAGGCCTACCGCTTCCTGATCGAGCAGGCGCGGCGGGATGATCGCAGAGCCGAGGAGGCTATTGCGGCTCTCCACGATGCGGGCCCGGATGTGCTGCCGCACCTGATGGGAGCGCTGCGGAAGAGCCCCGACGCGGAGGGTCTGGCGCGAGCCCTGCCCTCTGAGCTGCCCCCGGAGATGGCCGATGCCCTGGTGGAGCTGGTCCGGAGGACCAGTGATCCTGTCGCGCTTCGCTGGCTGGCTGAGAGGATAGCGACCGCGTTTCCCGACCGGATCGGTGAGCTGACCGCAGATGCGGCACAGCGCGAAGATACCGTGGCGCAGTTTGCGGTGGTGGCAGGCCTGGCGGATGCTGGCGATGAGCGGTGTGCGGGCAAGCTCAGGGAACTGCTGCTGGCCGATCTGGATTCGTCGGCGTTGCGGCTCATACTCAGTTCGCGCGCCACGTGGGACATGCCCGAGACCCAGGAGCGGGTCGCCGAGCTGCTGGCCTCGGATCATGCCGGGGACCGGAGGTATGCGATTACCCTTGTCGGCCACGCCGGCTGGGTGAGGCTGGCTCCCGACGCGCTGCGGCGTGCAGTGTTCGATGATGAC
Source organism: Armatimonadota bacterium (assembly GCA_049975765.1). Taxonomy (GTDB): domain Bacteria; phylum Armatimonadota; class Zipacnadia; order Zipacnadales; family UBA5352; genus JAYENL01. The sequence goes on along the minus strand of JBNGDZ010000510.1, from coordinate 136 downwards.
GTATCAGTGCGCTCCGGTGCGCTGCAGTTGCAGTGGCTCTACGGCGAGGCGGATCCGGCGGCGTTGACAGAGGTCGTTGAGGAGGTCTGCGACGAGCTGGTGGCTGCCGCAGGTCCGGCCTCGGGTGATGGCGCCA
>JBNGDZ010000509.1:2138-3760 GCA_049975765.1 Armatimonadota bacterium | reverse complement strand
GAGCAGGGCCACGCGGTGACGCTGCTGGAGGCCGACAACGAGGTCGCCGCGCGCGTGCCGTCGGGGCCGCGGGCGTTCCTGCTGGAGCGGCTGGAGGAGCTGAACGTCACGATGCTGACGGGGCACCGCACCCTGGGGCTTGACGCGGAGGGCATCATGGTGGAGGGCCCCGACGGCGGGCAGAAGCGCTTCGATGAGCCGGGGACTGTCGTGCTGGCCATCGGTCGGCGCGCCAACGACGATCTGGCCGGCGAGCTTGAGGGCGCGCGCCTCACGATGATCGTGGTCGGGGACGCCGAGCGCCCGCGCCACGCCCAGGCGGCGGTGCATGAGGGCGCGCTGGCCGGTCGAGATATCTGAAGCAGGGAGGGCACATGACGATGGGTGCAACACTGAAGTACCACGGGCACGCCTGTTTCTCGATGGCCGCGGCCGGAAAGCGCGTCATCATGGACCCCTTCATCCGCGACAACCCCCACGCGGTCGAGAGCATCGAGGACATCGACGTGGATGGGGTGCTGATCAGCCACGCCCACTCCGATCACCTGGGTGACGGCATTGAGATCGCCAGGCGCACGGGCGCCACGCTGGTGGCCACCTATGAGCTGGCGCTGTACTGCCAACGCCAGGGCGTGGAGGAGGTCTTCCCCATGCACATTGGCGGCGGGCACCAGTTCGACTTCGGCCACGTGAAGCTCACCGTGGCGCACCACAGCTCCGCCATCGTCACTGACGACGAGATCCGGGCCATCTCCAACCCCTGCGGGTTCCTCGTCACCATGGGTGGGAAGATGCTGTACTACCTGGGAGACGCCGCTCTGTCGGCGGATATCGAGCTGCTGGGCAGGCTGAACGATCTCGACGCGGCCACGATTCCCATCGGCGACACCTTCACAATGGGGATGGAAGATGGTATAATCGCCGCGAAGATGCTGGGGGCGGGTCTCACCGTTCCGATGCACTACGACACCTTCCCGGTGATCGAGGCCGACCCCCATGAGTTCGTGCGGCGCATCGAGGCGGAGGGCCTCACCGGGCGCGTCATGCAGCCCGGCGAGGAGATCGAGATCCCGTAGCTCCTGTGGCGTCTACACCAAAGGATGTCCCAGGGATCACAGCGCTTTTTCGCACGGGGCCTGAGTGCCCTGAAACACGCGTACGACCGCGTTTCCACAGGAGGTGATGCAGTTGGGCGATAGACATGACTGCAGAGCGATGGTGAGTGAGACCCCGACGCGTGGATGTGGTGCGGGCAGATAGCCATCTGCCACGGACTGCATCCGGCTGAGGCGAAAGAATCTCAGTAGGGGTTTCCTCAGCCCGGCTCTGCGGTCTTAACTGATCCTGGCCCCGCCGCCAGACAGCCCTGTCTGCCACCGGCGGGGCCGCTTCAGTTCTCCACTCCCGGCAGGTGCCGTGCGCGGCTGCGCGGAAGCGTAGGCTACGCCATGGACTCGCCGTGGAGGGATGACCGTGAGACTGGACCGCCTCGCCGCCGTGACCGTGCTGTCGATCGCGCTCGCGCCCTGCCAGGCCCAAGAGGCCACCATCGACAGCCTGGAGACGGCCATCGTCCGGGCGCGGGCTGATGCGCCCGAGGGCCCGGCCGCGCGCATTAACCT
>JBNGDZ010000509.1:0-2128 GCA_049975765.1 Armatimonadota bacterium | reverse complement strand
GAGCCCCTTGATCCAAGCCATCACCGAAGCCGGTATTCCCGTCCAGGCTCATATCGGGCTGACCCCCCAGTCGGTGCACCAGATGGGCGGCTACCGCGTTCAACGCGACGAGGCGCGGCTGCTCGAGGACGGCGCCGGCCTCTGGGTGGGAGGCAACGCCTCCGAAGAGATCGAGGAGGGGATGCGCCTGCTGGAGATGCTTCGGCGCGGCGAGGCCTACACGCCCCCCAAAAGCACGCTGGCCGAGCTGGCCTACATCACGCGCAACGACCGCACGGTGCAGCCCTTCTACGTCCACATACCCGAGGACTACGATCCCGAGCGCCCATGGCCGCTGATCGTCTTCCTGCACGGCTACGTGCCCAGCATCACGGTTGCCGATCCCTGGATGCTCTCCGACGACTTCTGCCAGATCGCCGAGGACAACGGCTGCCTGCTGGCCATCCCCTACGCCCGGCGCAACACTGACTTCCAGGGTGTGGGCGAGGTGGACTGCTTCCGCGTGATCGAGGAGATGCAGCGTCTCTACAGCATCGACCCGGCGCGCATCTATCTGTCGGGGGTCTCGATGGGCGGGATGGGGGCCTGGAACATGGCCCTGCGGCATCCGGGCACATTCGCGGCGGTCACGCCCATCTCCGGCCAGACGGACATGTTCCGCTGGTGGGGCTGGGACCCCGACGAGATGGTGCAGTTCAAGCGCTTTCTCGTGCAGTGGGATAACCCCGAGGAGATGGCGATCAACGCCCGCGGCCAGCACTTCTTCGCACAGCACGGGGAGTTCGACCACCTCATCTCCGTCACCGAGACTCGCTCAATGGTCGAGACCCTTCGCTCGCTGGACATCCCCATCAAGTACCACGAGTTCACCGGCGAGAGCCACTACATCTATTGGGACACCCCCTGCTTCGAGAATGCCTGGAGCTGGTGCCCGCAGTTCACTCTCGATCCCTCGCCAGAGCGCGTCACCTTCCGATGCTTCTCGCTGGCCTACAACCGGGCGTTCTGGCTGACCATCGAGCAGCTCCAGCGCTGGGGAACGCCGGCAACCGTGGATGCCCGCGTCATCAATGACGGCGCGCGCCTGCAGATTGACTGCGAGAACGTGGCCAGGCTTCGCATCGACCTCGACGCCTGCCCCCTGCAGGTCGGTGTGCCCGTGGTCCTCAACGGCGAGGAGCGGACGGTGGCAGCGCAGGGCGGGGAGCTTGCGCTCCAGGTCGCGGACGAGCCTGAGGCAGCGGACTGGCCGCCGGCAAAGCGCAAGGGACTGTGCGGGCCCGCCGAGGACGTCTTCAACACCAGCTTCATCCTGGTCCGCGGCACCGCGGGAACGGACGCGCAGGACCTGGCTCTCGCCCAGAGGGTCGGCACCTGGATCGAGGAGTGGGACGAGTTCGCGGACGGCGAGCCGCGCGCATGCACGGACGAGGAGCTCAGTCACGGGGAGATCGAGCGGTCCAACCTGGTGCTGTTCGGCACCCCGGCGACGAACTCCATCATCGCGCGCATCGCCGATCGCCTCCCGGTACAGATCCGCGACCATAGCTACACCATTATGGAGCGCACCTTCGAGGGCTACCACCTGGGGCTGGTGCTGTGCTACCCCAACCCGCTGGCGCCGGATCGCTACGTGCTGATCTACTCCGGCGAGCTCTACGGCCGGCGGCTGTCGATCAATCACAAGCACGACATGCTGCCGGACTTTCTGATCTTCGATTCCACGAAGTTCACGGTAGGCGAGACCGAGGCCAACGTCTTCGGTGGCTGGTTCGATGTGGACTGGCAGCCCAGGCCCGAGCTGGCCTGGGAGGGCACGCCGGCCACTCCGCAGCCGCCGGAGCCAGCGCGGTGGTAGGCGCCCTTCGAGCACCCGCACGGCGTGGATCATGCCGCGCGGGCCGTCGGGCTCTTGGCCTGCCATCGCCCGAAGCGCAGTTCTCGTTCCGGATGGAGGTCTGCGATGAATCACTGTCACTGCACGCTGGCCGTCGGCCTGATCTGCGGCGCTGCATGGATGCTGACCGCTGCCGTCTCCGCGTGGCCGGACGACACGCCACGTCCCGGCTGGAGGCCGCACGTGATTCGCCGGGGCGACGGCAACGGGGGATGGATCCTGAGAGAGGCC
>JBNGDZ010000508.1:0-3771 GCA_049975765.1 Armatimonadota bacterium | reverse complement strand
CGAACACCCTGGTGAGGTGCAGGACCACGAAGTCCCGATCGGCGTCCACGGCCTTCTGCATCTCGGTCTGGAAGTCCTCGACCGAGGTGATCTCGTTGCCATTGACCTTGGCGATCACATCGCCGGGCTGCACCTTGCCGACGGCGGGGCTGTCGGCCTTGAGGCCCTTGACGACCACGCCCTCGGTCCGGGGGATGCCCGGGATGCGACCGTCCTCGGCCTCGATGCCCAGCTGCGCGCCGATCTCCGGGGTCAGCTCCTCTATCGGCATCACGGCGATACCCAGTGGTCCCTCCTCGGCCGCCTCTTCGGGCTCAGCCTCCTCCGCCTCCTGGGGGAGGCCCGCGTACTTCGCCGGCATCTCGCCCAGCGTCACCTCAATGGTGCGCTCCCTCTTGTTGCGCACCACCGTCATCGTGACACTCTCCCCGGGCGCGCGTTGGGCGATCGCCGACTGCAGATCCCAGGTGTCCATGATGGGCTGGCCGTCCACCGACACGACCACGTCGTCGGCCTGCAGATCGCTGTCGGCGGCGGGTCCCTGCTCATCGATGCCGGCCACGAGCACGCCGTGATCAACGCCGTAGAACTCCCTGAGGTTCTCGTTCAGCGGCGCGATCTTGATCCCCAGCCATCCCCGCGCGATGCTCTCGCCCTTGATGAGTCTGGGCACGATCCGCTTGGCGGTATCGGCGGGAATGGCGAAGCCGATGCCGATGTTGCCCGTGCGCATGGGCGCGGCGTAGGCCACGTTGATGCCCACCACCTCGCCGCGCAGGTTCACCAGCGGCCCGCCGGAGTTGCCGGGGTTGATGGAGGCGTCGGTCTGGATGGACTCGATGCGGTTGTAGGGGTTCCGAGGGTCATTCCATAGCCGCCCTGTGGCGCTGACAACGCCCACTGTCACGGTCTGCTCCAGCTCGAACGGGGCGCCTACCGCCATGACCCAGGAGGCCACCTTGAGGTCACCGGAGCTCCCCAGCTTCAGGTGTGGCAGCGTGCGGCCGGCGTCCACCTTCACGACTGCCAGGTCCGTCTTGGGGTCGGTACCCACGATCTCCGCGGGATACTCCTTATCGTCGTTCTCGCGGTCGTGCAGCACCACGGTCACCTTCTGGGCGTTCTCGAGCACGTGGGCGTTGGTGACGATGTATCCGTCCTCGGAGTAGATCCACCCCGAGCCCACTCCGTGCCGGGGCGGCCGCGGCACTGGCTGCGCGCCGCCCTCGCCCTCCTGATCCTCCGGGATGTCGAACCAGGGGAACTGCCGGAAGAACTCCCTGAAGCGCTCCGGGATCTCTTCCATGCCGGGCGCCTCGCTCGGGCCGGCCTCGACATTGATGCGCACTACCGCCGGCAGCACCTGCTCGGCGACACGCGTGAACTCCGTCTCCAGCGCCGCCGCGCCGGCCGCATCCTGCGCCATCGCCGGCGTGGTGGTCTGCTGCGGCAGATTGCACGCCAGCGTGGCCAGCAGCATCCCGACCAATATACTGAGCAGGATGATTATCATGTGCGAGTGTCGATGCGTCATGCTCTCTCTTTCCATGGTCCACCACACTCTCGTGTCCCTGTATGTTATGTGCCGTGCCCTCCAACGCGCGGCACCTCTGTCCTGCGACGGATCGCCGTCTCGCGACCGTACGTCTCTCAGACCAGAGCTTCCAGCTTCTCTCTCAGCACGTCCTCCGGCTGCACGCCGATGAGCGTGTCCACCACGTCGCCCCCCTGGAACAGCAGCAGCGCCGGAATGCTCCGGATCCCGTACTTCATGGCCAGGTCCGGATTGTCATCGACGTTGACCTTCGCAATCTTGGCCTGACCGTCGTAGTCAGCGGCAAGCTGCTCGAGCGTAGGCGCGACCATATGGCACGGCCCGCACCACGGCGCCCAGAAATCGACCATCACCGGGATGTCCGAGTCCAGGACCTCGCTCTGAAAGGCAGCCTGATCAACGTGCACCGGTTCCGCCATTGTCTGTCTCTCCTTGCGCGACTGTAATCCCAGAACGTCGTCGCTTCCGTTTCCACCACAGTACTACAATGACCGCCGCCAGCACCAGACCCCCGGCGTCAGCAGCCATATCCAGAGCCGAGCAGTGCCGACCCGGCACGAGTGTCTGATGCAGCTCATCCATCACCCCGTAGAGCCCCCCCACCAGCACCGTCGCAGACGCCGACCGGACGGGCGGCATCCGCCTCGCGGCACGGAAAGCGCGCATCAGCAGCAGGCCCAACACCCCGTAGGCCAGCAGGTGCGCCATCTTGTCACTGTTGGGGACCCCGACGCCAGGCACCCTGGGCAGCGACGTCCCCACCACGATAAGCCCAGCACAGGCCACCACCGGGAGCCAGTAGCGGACACAGGCCTCCCGTGGCCCCAACTCACTGCCTCCCTCCATCAGTCCCTCAGTCCCGCGACGTTGTGACCGCTGCCCGGCTTCATCACTGTAAGTCCTTCGGGCACCGCCGCAGACGTTCCTGCCACCCAGGTCGCCAGCCACGTCTTCAGCCCCGGCGCCGCGCTCATGCTACTGCTCAGCATCTCGCACCATGGCGAGGAACTCGTCCTCGCTGAGCACCTCCACGCCCAGCTCTTCCGCCCGCTGCAGCTTCGAGCCCGCGCCCGGACCGGCCACGACGTAGTCGGTGTTGCCACTGACCGAGGACGTTGCCCGCCCACCCAGCTTCTCTACCGTCTCCTGGGCCTCGGAGCGTGTCATCGCCTCCAGACTGCCGGTGAAGACGAAGCTGAGGCCTGCCAGCGGCGCTCTGTCGGCCTCCTCCGGCTCCCGGCGGGTGGTTCGGATACCCAGCGCCTGCAGCCGCTCGGGCAGATCCCGATTCTCGGGGCGGGCGAAGAAGCGCACCAGGCTCTCGGCGATCTTCGGCCCGATGTCGGGGACCTGCTCCAGCTCCTCCTGCGGCGCGTCCGCGATCTCCCGCAGGGACCGGTAGTGCTCCGCCAGCCGCCGGGCGGCCGTCCGCCCCACGTGCAGGATGCCCAGCGCGTACAACAGGCGCTCCAGGCCCCGCTGCTTGCTGGCCTCGATGGCGCTAACAAGGTTCGCGGCCGACTTCTCGGCCATCCGATCAAGCTCGGCGACCTGCTGTTTCTCCAGACCGTACAGGTCCTCCGGACGTTCCACGAGCCCCCGATCCAGAAGCTGCGTGGCCACCGCCGGGCCGAGACCGTCGATATCCATGGCCTGCCGCCCGGCCCAGTGGGTCAGCAGCGAGAGGCGCCGCGCGGGGCAGTTCAGGTTCGGGCACCGCCTCACGGCCTCGCCCTCCACCCGCTCGGCCTCCGTGCCGCAGATGGGGCATTCGGCGGGCATGACGAACTCCCGCTCGTCGCCATCGCGCCTGTCCGGCAGAGAGCGAACCACCTCAGGGATGACATCCCCGGCCTTGCGAATGATCACGTGGTCGCCGACGCGGATGTCCTTGCGGGCCACCTCATCCTCGTTGTGCAGCACCGCCCGGCTGACCGTGGAGCCGTCCACGAACACCGGCTCCATCACCGCCACGGGCGTGAGCTGCCCCGTGCGCGCCACCGTGACCTCGATGTCCTTCACGACCGTCTCGGCCTCCACCGCCGGGAACTTGAAGGCGGTGGCCCAGCGCGGTCCGTGGGAGGTCGCGCCCGCCCGCTGCTGCAGCTTTACGCTGTCGGCCTTCACCACCACCCCGTCCACCTCATAGTCGAGATCGCCGTGTCTTTCCGTCCACTCCGCGCAGAACTGGCGGGCCTGCTCGATCGACCGGACAC
>JBNGDZ010000507.1:0-3779 GCA_049975765.1 Armatimonadota bacterium | reverse complement strand
AGCGTGTGAGCGCTCTCGCCGGGCGAGAGGTCGCCGGCCGGGCCCGTCGCGGCCTGGTCGAGTAAGATCCGAGCGCCCACACCCCCGATCTCCAGGAGACCCATCTCGCCGCAGGCGAAGAGCGGATGCTCCTGCAGGGCCCTCGCAAGGCCGTCGGATGCGGCCGGCTCAGGTGCACGAGCCTCCGGCCCGGCGAGGCGATGAGCGATATCCCGCACCCGAGGCCGGATCTCGGCCAGCGCGTGCAGCGAGGTGCGCGCCTCTGCCGGCCCCCCGGGTCTGATCGGGGACGCCACCGGCCGGGCCGCGGCCAGCACGGCCGCGACGCACTCACCCAGGCGCCGCGCCTGCTCATCGGTGGCGTCCATCTGTGCCAGCCAGGTGGCATCGAGCACCAGAGCGCCGCTGTCGCGGCCACGGCGTACCCCGGCGATGACTCCGGCGGCCCCAAGGACCCGCGCGAGCGACTCCGCCGCCATCGTCTCACCGGAGTCCGCTGCGGCTGCCGACGCGTCGATGGCGCACAGGTGGGTATCCGTGCTCTCCCCCACCTCCAGACCATCGCACAGGCTGCGCGCGCATGACGCGATACGGGCCTCAAGCTGGCGGAACTGGCCGGTCTCGGCCCACGCGAATGCCGCGGCGGTCGCGGCCAGCCGGGCCGCGTCAGGGGTCTCTCGTCGCAGCGAACGCCCTATCGCCCGCGCCAGATCGTGGCTGGTCGTGACCACCGCCGCGCCGCTGGGCCCGCAGAGCGTCCCGTGGGTCGTGAATGTAATCACATCCGCCAGGCCCATCGGGCCCGGGCACTCACCGGCGATCACCAGACCGCCGGCCTGTCCCAGCTCCGCAACCAGCAGGCAGTCATCGACGCCGTCGCGAATCTCTGCCATCCGGCGCCAGTCAGGGATGTGTGACGATCCGTCGCCACCTGCGATCAGCACCTCCGGCCGGTGCTCTCGGGCAAGCTCCTCGACGCGGTCGTAGTCGAGCGCCCCGGAGGCATTCCGCAGCACGTCGGCGCCGCGGCGAATGACCCCATCCCCGGCTGGCGAACGGCCATCCAGACGCATCGCGAGGTCCAGCACGGGGCGCTCGCCGCGGCAGGCGGCCTCCAGCACCGCGCGCAGGGCCTGGGACTCGGTGGATGCGCGAAGGCTCACGTGCAGTCGCCCGGCGGGTACATCCCCCGTCGCCAGGTGTCGGGCGCAGGCCCAGCGGGCCGCCATCTCCAGGACCTCAGCGGGATGGCTGCCGTGGCTCCGTCCAGATTCGGTGAGGGAGAGAGAGGCAGCGCCGCCGACCCGGCCCAGCGCCTCCGCCAGCTCCTCGCCGCGAACCCGAACCGTAGATCTGGGGCCGCCCTGCGCGGCGGCCGACACGGCCGATAGCGCCGCCCGGACCGGCTCCGCGAGCACATGCAGGTCGGGGGCAAGCAGCAGGCAGCCCTCCGCCGCAACGCGCTCGAGCAGATCGCTGATGCCTGTGACCGCGTTCTCTGTCTGTCCCCACTCCATTCTCATCACCGTCAGTCGGGCCTGCCGACGCTCGACGCTGAGACGCCCACCTACGCGAGCATGGCCATCGGCATCCAGCGGCCAGCAGAGAGGATCGGGGTTGGTTTACTGTTCGACAGCGTTGTGCGGCCGCCTTCAAAGACTCTGATATGTCGGAGCCCAATCGGGGACGGCCGCGCAGCGGCGGCGGGTCACAGGCAGGCCCGAACGAAGCTCAAGAGATGGTGTCGGTACGAGAGAAATGGAACAAAAGCAGGGGCTCCTCGGTTTGTGTACCCCAGACGCGTCCTCAACAGTCATGATCAGGGAGTGAGAATCGTGTGGGTGAGGAAAGCATCGCTGGCTATCATGTGCCTGGCGATTATCGCATTCTGTGCGCTCGGTCTGTCACAGGCCGCGGCTCAGGAGGCTGGGGAGGGATTCGGGCAGGCTGCTGACCAGCCGGCGGCCGCCGAGCAGCAGCAGGAGGGGGATGTGGGTGAAGAGCAGGAGGTACCGGCTGCGGAGGCAGTCGAGGGCGAGCAGGAGGCCGAGGAGGCTGAGCCCGAGATCGAGCCAATCCCCGCCAGCTTCGATTTCGAGGACGGCCAGCTCTCGCCGCACTGGTCGGCCACCGGCATGGAGCCCATGCTGGAGATCACCCGGGAGCCCGGACAGGCCCTCGCCGGTCAGGGCGCCCTCATGCTGACGTACATGCCCGGTGAGGGGAATGTGCCATCGGTATCCGTCGGCCCGCTGGAGGTCGTGGGGCAGCCCAGCGTCCTGCAGTTCGGGCTCAAGACCGATGAGATCTCCTCGATCCGGTATGGCGTCGCGGAGGAGGATGGTTCGGAGTACGAGGGCTACTGCTACGCCCCCGCCGGCGAGTGGGTCGAATTCCGCATCGCGCTGGACGAGCTGATGCTGGCGCAGAACTCCGAGGACGAGAACATGGCGCTGGACGCCGGCCAGATCACCTCCCTCACATTCATGGACCTGTGCAATCTGCCGGGGGAGATCGGCCGCGCCCTGGGGATCAAGCAGGGCCTGCAGCACATGTTCCTCGATGAGGTGAAGCTCAGCGGGGGTGCAGCGCCCCGGCGATCCGCCCAGGAGGCCGGAGGCGGCGTCATCGTCGATGACTTCGACACCGACGCGGGCATGTTCCTCCCGGTCGGCGGCCCGGAGGTGGAGTTCGTGGCGGGACCGGGCGGCGGCGACGAGGGGGCCTGCAAGCTCATCTACAGGCTGGGCGGTCACCGCTGGGTCGGCTTCGTGCGAGGCGTCGGCCACCTGGACCTCAGTGGCTTCGAGGAGTACTGCCTCAAGCTCAAGGCCGAGCATCGGGCGCGGCTGGTCGCGGTGCTGGAGGAGTGGGACGGCTCCAAGTACGAGACGAATCTGGAGCTTGACCCGGAGGCGGGCTGGACAGAGGTCACCCTTCCCGTGACGCAGTTCATCCTGGACCCGGCCACGGAGGACGAGAACCAGCAGGTCGATCTGGACCAGCTTCGCGTCGTGATCCTGGTTGTGGACACCTTCAACGCATCGGTCAACGCCATGGGCGATGGGTCTTTCACAGTCAGCAGGATATCTTTCCGCTGAGGAGAAACCTATCCCAGAAGCCGTACGCACGCTGACCCGGGACCGATCCGTGGGGGAGAGGGTGTCCTACAATTACGGGCCTACGCACGCTTGTTGCGGTGCTGAGCTGTCTGGCGTTGCCGCTGTCATGTGCATACGCCCAGGCATGGGAGTTCCCGGCCGGTGAGGAGCCGGTCGAGACTCCCTATGACTGTGTCTTCACGCTCCAGACGCCCGACCAGTGGGCGCCCGAGCACGCCGCCGAGGTTGCGCTGTGCATGCAGGATGAGCGCAACTTCTACTACCTCGAGATCCTCGACGGCGCGGCGTGGCTGGGCCGCTGTGTGGACGGCAAGAGGTCGCCGCTGGCGGGCAGGGCTGAGATCGCCCCCGGACAGCACGATATCGCGATCCAGCGGCGACCCCGCCTGCTTCAACTCGCCTGCGACGGTCGCCGCCTCCTCACCGCCTATGACGACCGGTTCCAGGACGGCAAGGTGGCGACGGTCACCAAGGGCGGCATCGAGCTGCAGGACCTGACCGTCCAGCCCGTCGGCGAGGTCTACATGGACGATGACTTCACGCGCTCTCCCGGGGAGACCGGCCTGTGGGAGACCATCTCCGGCCAGTGGGAGAGCAGCGGGGAGCTGGCCGAGCGACCGAAGCCCGAGCTCTCGGCGAACCCCTTCTCGTATCACG
>JBNGDZ010000506.1:1210-3781 GCA_049975765.1 Armatimonadota bacterium | reverse complement strand
CGCGGGCGAGGGCGCCCGCGCGCCAGATGTGTGTGTGCGCTGCCGGCGCCCTCGCCCCAGCCGAAAACACCAGGCTGCGCCCCGTCCCGCGCCGCTGAGGGGGAGGGTGGCCGAGGTCCACCTGCGCGACAGCCATCGCGCGGGGAGGGTCTGTCCTGGCGGGCCTGCTGTCTTTGTGCGCCAGCGCATGGTGGCGTGGAGAGGCCGGACCAGCGTCCGGACTGCTGTTCCCTCACGCCAGCCGCCAGTCCTCGGCATGGAAGCCGGAGCGCCGGCCGCTGTGCTCCTCATAGGCGCAGGTGACGATGTGCAGGTCGCCCACCTCTCCCGGCGGGATGTTCACCTGCACGATCGTCCCCGGATTGCGCCAGAGCTGGTAGCCCCTGGTGCGGGAGAGCGCCACAGGCCGTCCGTCCAGCGCCAGGTGCCGGATGCGACACTCGCGATGCGGGATCAGCAGCCGGATGGCAAGACCATGCTCCATGGGCTCCCCGGCGTTGCCAGCGCCGGTGGGTAGGACCCTCTCGGCCGGCGTTCGCTGGCTGAACTGGCGGAGGGCGGGCAGATCGAAGCCCTCCACGTCCTCCAGCCCGTCGAGGATGTCGCCGATCTCCTCGGGCTCCAGGTATAATGCGCCGCGGGCATTCGTGGCACAGAAGGCCATGATGGTCCCACGCGGCTCCGGATGGCCGCAGCCGAACCGGAGCTGATCCAGCTTCCGCCACAGCTCCACCCGGCTGTGGCGCCGCTGGGTGGCGGTCGTGCCCCAGGCGGCGATCGCCGCGGAGGTCCAGCAGCCCACCTGGTTGACCGGATAGCCGTGGTGGGGCTCGCCGCGCCACCTGCGGTGCCCCAGCTCCAGCATCGCCCTCACGCGCGCGATGATGCTCTCCTCGAAGCCCGCCTCCAGCGTGAAGGCCAAAGTGTGGTATTGCCGGTAGCTGTAGACGCAGTCGTTCACGCCGGCCCTCTGCAGGTAGAAGTGGTGCTCGCCGCCCTCGACCGGGGCCGTGGCCCGCACCTGGCCGGCGTCCTGCTCCCCGCGCGTGACCAGAAAGCCCTCCTCCTCAGCCTGGCGGTCGATCAGTCGGCTGAACTCGTGGACGTAGGGCCGGCACAGGCCGCTGGCCCAGGAGATGCCGGTGCTCTCCCACATGGTCTGCTCGCCATACCAGACCCCGTGCATGTCACAGTGGACCTCCGGCATGTGCTCGTCGATGACGGCCTTGATGGCAACCGCCTCGGGGCTCTTCTCGGGCTCGCGCACTCCATCGAGCGCCCAGGCGCCGTATGGGCTGTGACCGAGGCTATTGCCGATCTGGTGGCGCTCGAAGCCCTCCGGATCGCAGACCGGCATGACCAGGACGACCTGCCGGCGGCGAATCCGGCGCGCTTCGGCCTCGTCCGAGATCAGCCACTTGATGAGTCGCAGCGCGCCCGTGGCGGTGTTGAGCTCGCGGCCGGCGTGGCAGGTCGTGATCAGCGCTATCTGCTTGTCGTCGTCAGGGACGCCCGCGTCGGTGATCGTGCACAGCAGCACCGGCAGGCCCTCCGGCGACCGCCCCGGCACCTCGACTCTCAGGACATTCGGACGCTGCCGGGCCCACTGTCGCAGCCCGTTCTCGATCTCCTCGACCGTGGGGTGCGCGATGTGCTCGTACCGCGGTTTCGCGGCGGGCGGTGCTTGCATCTCGGGCCCTCCTGGTGACAATCTGGCAGTCCGCTGCAGGCTATTGCGTTGATCATGCTCACGGGACCTTCTCGCGCCTATCTCGCTCGGAAGAACTCGTACCCCTCGCCTGCATCCCCATCCTGGAAAGCCAGCGCCTTCCCCGACTTATACCTCATACTGGGAAGCCGGCGCCCTCGCCGGCCTGTGGCGCGCAGCGCAACTCAATGAACGTCTCAGCTAATCGATGCGCAGGCGCGGCAGGTCACGGCGCGCATCTGACGAACCGGAGTCAGAGCGACACCTCGTCGACTCGGTGGACTCGTGCCGGCGGGGTGAGCGCCACGATCCAGAGCACAGTTACGCATCGCGTACCGGTGGGCCGGCATTCGGACGCCCGGTGCGGCACACATGCAGCGATGGAGAGAGGGTATCCACATGTCCCGTCACGACCTGAGAGCGGCAAGTGCCGACGCAGCGCGGCGTTTCCCCCAGATCATCCCCGAGCCCCAGCATATCGAGCTCTACGGACATGCGGTGCAGAGGCCCGCGCGGCTTGAGACACCCGGAGGCGGCGAGCAGGGCGGGGCCGACTACGCCGAGATGATCGCCGCCGAGCTTGGGCCTATCGACTACGAGGTGAGCATCTCGGTCGAGCCCGACTTCGCACCCGCCGAGGTGCCCGAGCACGCGCTTGACGAGGCCTACGAGCTGCAGATCCGCCCCGGTGGCGCCGAGCTGGTGGCGAAAAGCGAGAACGGCGTCCGGTGGGGCCTGAAGACCTTGGGCCAGGTGCTCAGCCGCATTCCGCCTCACGGCAGCATCCCGGCGGCGCGGATCGTGGACTGGCCGATGCTGCGGACGCGCGGCGTCTTCGTCGAGGACAAGTGGGGGCCGGACCT
>JBNGDZ010000506.1:0-1200 GCA_049975765.1 Armatimonadota bacterium | reverse complement strand
CGCGCCGATGCCGGATGTGATCCGCGACGACATGGCCTTCATCGACCGGCTGCACTTCTACCTGCCCGGGTGGGAGGTGCCGAAGATGCGCAACGAGCACTTCACCGACCACTACGGCTTCGTCATCGACTACCTGGCCGAGCGGAAGCTCAACAACCTGGGCATCGGCCTCTATGGCTGCTGGTGCGTGCAGTATGATGGCGAGATCACTGAGTGGATCAATGTCCCGGTCCCCGACCATCCGGAGCTGAAGCGCGAGTGGACGATCCGCTGGTACTCTCCGACCGATTGCAAGGAGAGGCAGATCACCTACCTGCCTCCCATCTTCGAGCACGACTTCTTCGGCGACGTCGTCGCCTACGGGCAGGAGCGGGGCGTGGAGGTCATCCCATACGTCAACAGCCTCGGCCACAACACGCTCATCCCGCGGATCATCCCGGAGTTCGCCGCCAAGAACGAGAGCGGCGAGCCCCAGGGCTACGGGTACTGCCTCAGCAATCCCGACGTGGTCGAGTTCGTGACGGGATGGTATGAGCACATCTATGAGACCTACCTCAAGCCCCATGGTGTGCACACCTTCCACATCCAGCTCGACGAGGTCGGGACCAAGTTCTGCCGCTGCCCGGAGTGCAGTCAGAGGCCGATGGAGGAGATGTTCCAGGACTGGGCCATCACACTCGCGAAGCATCTGGTCTCCGTGGGCGTGGAGAACGTGGTTATGTATAACGACCAGTTCACCCGCCACATGGAGGCGTGGGATGAGGCCTTTGTGGAGCGCCTGCGCGAGGAGGGCCTGATCGACCACGTCATCATCGACTGGTGGTGGTACAGCAACGAGAGCATCAACCCGCAGGCCGATCCTATGATGGGCTTCGGCGTGCGCAGTTGGGTCAAGCCCATGACCTGCTACTACAACTGGTCGCGGTGGGACCCGCGCAAGCGCAACGTTGATAAGATGCTCCAGCGCGCGCAGGCCGACCGGGCGGAGGGCGCGGCCTCCTACTCGGTCTTCGATGAGGCGTGGGGGCTCGAGTTCGACGCCCTGGCGGAGTACGCATGGAACCCGCGCGGCGCCGGACCTATCCATCTGTTCGAGGAGAAGTGGGCGCAGGTCAGGGGCGACGGCGATGTCTTGGAGGCCAGGCGCTGGCTCGACCGGGCCGCCGAGACCTCCGCCTTCGGCCTGCTGTGGTACTACAC
>JBNGDZ010000505.1:0-3802 GCA_049975765.1 Armatimonadota bacterium | reverse complement strand
CGTCCTGGCTGGAGTCCGCACGTGATTCGCCGGGGCGACGGCAACGGGGGATGGATCCTGAGAGAGGCCCAATGCCAGGTGCTGCGATGCCGCGAGCGAGGATGGACGGCGGGCTTCGGGGTGGCGCAGATGGACAACGGGGAGATCATCCTCCTGGGCATCAACGATCCCGGCAAGAGTCTGTGGTACGGCGGGGGAGAGGGTGAAGACACGGTCGTTGCCTTCAGCTCCGACCGGGGGGAGACGTGGACGGAGCTTGAGCCCATCGAGGGCATCTCCGGCCGGCCGATCATGCTGGCGGCTCTCGGTGGAGGGCGCATGACCTTCGTCGCCGGCGGCACGCGCTACTTCAGCAGCGACTACGGCCGGACGTGGCCGGAGAGCGTGCCGAAGCCGGACGCGACCAACGGCGCGTTCTTCGGCATGGAGGGCAATCCGCTGGTGGATAGGGACGACGAGGGGAAGGTCACGCGCATGGCCGAGATCGGCTACAACTTCGGCCCGGGCGGCAAGTGGCGCCCCGCCGAGCCCACGCACGCCTTCATCCGCTGGTCGGACGATGGAGGGCGGACCTGGACGGACGAGTCCGAGCCGGCTACCTGGCGATGGGAGGACACCTTCGAGGCAGAGACCTATGAGCGGGGGGTCAGCGAGGGATCGCTGGTGCGCGCGGATAACGGGTGGCTCGTCGCCGCGCTGCGCACCGACATGCCCGCGCGCTACATCCATCAGCGCCACAGCGATCAGATGGAGGGCACCGGGATCTCGATCTCGCGCGACGACGGCCGTACATGGTCGCCGGTGCAAACGCTCTTCCCGGCCGGACGCATGCACGGCCATCTGCTGAAGCTGCCTGGAGGCGACCTCGTGCTCACGGTGACGGTTCGCCACGACGTGGCCGACGGCGAGCTGGCGAGCTACCGCAGGGGATGCGAGGCGGTCATCAGCCACGACAACGGCCTCACCTGGGAGCTCGACCGGAGGTATATCCTTGACGAGTGGGAGTTCCACGACTCAGCCAGCCCCGCCATCGGGCAGTGCGGCCACCTCTACGCGACGCTGCTCGATGACGGCTCGATCCTGACCGTGCACAACAACTACCTGACCATGGGCATGACTCTGATCCGCTGGAGGCCGTAGCGCCCCGCGGAATGCCCAACGACGACCGGCAGCGCCATTGAGGAGGGCGACACCGTGCAGAAGCCACGGATGAAGAGCCCCGGAGGCACGCCCACTCGCGTCCGCGTGCTCAACCCGCATCGCGAGGGCGATGAGCTGACCGAGAAGGAGCTTGAAGCAAGGACCATGGCCGAGGAGGGCGTCAAGCAGCAGCGGCTGGTGTACTCAGTGCGGCGCTACGAGTACGAGGCGCCCTTCAACTACCCCAACGTCAACTGCGAGTACGGGCGGGAGGGGACGGGAACCGGCCCGCACCCCGACGGCGTGGAGCTGGACGTGCCGCCCTTCGGCGCGGTGACGGTGGAGGAGCAGGAGCCGATCATCGGGGTGACGGTCATCGGCAGCCCCTGCACACCGCCCGGCACGGTCTACGTGTTCGGCGAGCCGCTTGAGTGGAAGTACGGGCGCAGCGGCGTGAAGTTCAAGCGAACCGGCCTGTGGGGCGAGCATATGTATGGGTGGAAGCCGGGCACGCCGCTCGACGAGGGTAACCGACATGCCGGCCTGTGCTCGGCGCACTTCGACGTCCCGGACTGCCGGAAGGTGACCATCATGGGCGCCGGGCAGCTCGATGTGGTCATCGGCCCGGGCGAGGGGCCTGACGTGCCGCTGGAGAGCCTCGATGGGTGGTGGAACGACGCGCACTTCAACATCCGGGTGGTGCGCATCGCGGTGAGAATCCCGGAGTAGCGCGAGGGGCGCGCCGGGCTTGCCCCTTCCCTACGGAGCGGCGGCGTTCCCACGCCGCCGGGTAGTGCTGTGGCCATCCCGCGGGAGCGACGCTCCCTCCAACGACAGGGCGGGCTGGGCAGCCCGCCGATCCGTACGCCAACACGGCAACGGCACACGCAGACCACGAGCCTAGGGCAGGCCGAGCTTCAGCACGTGGGTCGTGACCATCCCTGCCGGCGTTCCTACACCGACCGCTCGCCCCCTGCCGTGCGTGAGCGGGACACCTGGCGCGGGGCCGGCGGTCAGAGCAGCAGCAGCAGCACGCCGAGCAGGGCCGAACTCCACGCCAGCGCCCGCAGGCGTCGCCAGCGGAGCGTCATCCCGCTGACACCGCCGATCAGCAGCGCGAATGCGATCCCTCCCCGGCTGCGCGCGCTGCCGTTGTCCACCACGACTTCGAAGCGCGTGTCCGCGTCGGCGGGCGCCATCGCGATGTCCGCGGTCATCTGCTCCGGCGACAGCCGCGTGCGCAGGCGGGTGAGGAAGTACTCCCGGCCCGGCCGCAGCAGGTCCGACAGGGGTGGGGTCTCGGCCCGCCACGACGGGAGCTGGCCGGCGTACTCGACCACGAGCGCTGCCCCGCCCGCATCGGCGATGGCCTCCTCGAACCACCGGTCGTAGGCGGCCGTGAAGTCGTCGCCGCGCCACGTCTGCGGGACATCCACCTCCGTCGTTGGGTAGTTCTGACTCACCGCGCGGTGCGGCCCCAGCACATACAGGAGCACTTCGACGCGCTCGCGAGTACTCACCCGCGAGATGCGCATGGGGAAGACCAGCTCCTCGGTTGGGAAGGTCAGTGTGATCGGCCGGAGCTGCTCACCTGCTTCGAGATCGCCACCGGGCGGGCCGTCGCGGCCGGTCTCACCCGCCTGCTGCGCGGCCGGCGCGATCTTCAGCGCCACGAAGAAGCTCTCGCGGGCCACGTAGTACTGCAGCGTGTCCTCACTCCCCGACGGAAGGTGGTAGCCGTTGTCGTCCAGCCACTGCGCGAGGTCGGCCGACTCCTCCGCCGAGAGCACCGCGACCTCGTAATCCTCCACCCGCAGCGTCTCCCACACGGTGACGCCGTCGAGTCGCCGCTCCGGGCCGCCCGACCCCGAACACCCGCACAGGCCTGCGCTGCTCGTGAAGGCGCCAACGTGGCGGGGGGCGGTGAGCTGCTCGAGGGCGTCGAAGAGCCCCGGATCGGTGGTGCCCACGGACTGCGCGGCGGAGATCAGCGCGGGGACGGGGATCACCCACGCGAAGTCGCTGGCGTCGCCGTCGTAGGCTGTCTGCAGCACGATGGTCTCGGCCCCACTGTGGTCGATGACAACCGCGCGCTGATCGGCGGTGGTCGCCACGCCGTGCACGGGCGGGAAGAAGCCGCCGTCGCCGAGGATCGGCACACATGCCAGCAGGAGCAGGACTGGGGCGAGGCGGAGGGGTCTCATCACGCGGCCTCCCCGCGACAGATTGTGTCAGTCTCCCGTAGGACGTTCGGGGGCCGCGGGTGGTTCCCCGGCGGCATCACCGGATGACGATCATCTCGCGGCTCCAGCGTCCGAGGAACTCCTGGCGGGTGAACTGCTGCTCTCCCGCGAGGGGATCACCCACGGTGACCTGTCCGTCATCGACCTCCAGCACCACCACGAAGTGGCCGACGGTGCGGGAGAGCTTCCAGCCCACGATGACCGGCGTGGGCGCGGTGAGTACATCGTCCCACGTTGCGCGCCGCCGCGCGGTCGCCTCCAGCCCCAGGGCGTGGAGAGCGCGGAGCATCCCGCGGATCTTGGTGCCACGCACCGGAGCGGTCACCGCAAGCTCCGCCATCTGACGTTCGCTCACATCCCGGCCTTTCAGCCGTGCCGCCCACGCCAGCGCGGCGGCGCCGCAGGACCAGCCTGTGGAC
>JBNGDZ010000504.1:0-3804 GCA_049975765.1 Armatimonadota bacterium | reverse complement strand
CTGACCTTCAACAGCCCTGGAGAGGCGTGGTGGATCGCGGTCCAGCAGAGGGACCTGACGCTGCGATGCAAATACCGCCCGGGGCAGGGGGTGCTGGACCTGGTGCTGTGCGCCAGCGGCGAGCCGCCCAACAATCAGGAGTACCGTCTCCTGCTCGAGGGCAATCAGGTCGCGCTGAGCAGGGGCTCGGGCGGCCAGGTGACCCAGCTTGCAGCCGGGCAGTGCGCCTGGCAGGCGCAGCAGTGGCACGATCTGGCGGTGCAGGTGATGAGTGGCCAGGTCGCGGTGCATGTGAACAACCAGGCGGTGCTGACTGCCACGGACCCGCAGCCGCCGCCCGCCGGCACGGTGGGCTTCATCCTTCCGCAGGGCGGCGGCGCCGCCATCGACGATCTGTACGTCTCTACGCCGCAGACAGGTGGGCCGATTCAGCAGCCGGCTCAGCCTCCAACAATGCAGCCCGCAGGCCAACCCCGAGTCCAGGCTGTAGACACCAGCATCCTGCTGCAGGCCATCCTCCCGCGGTTGCAGCAGGCCGGAGTCACCAACGGTCAGCAGCTTGTCGAGCGCATCCGGGACCGCCCCTCCCTCATCCAGCTCAGCGGGGAGGTCAACGTTGCCCAAGAGGAGCTGCTGCAGGCTGCGGCGGTATCGGAGCTGGGGAGGGTTCTGGGGCCGCAGACGGTAGCCCAGAATCTTGCCGTGCTGCAGGTGCTGGACATCGACCGGCCGGAAGACCTGGCCAGATTTCAAGCTCAGCCTGAGGCACTCCAGAGGATGGCCGCGCGGGTAGCTGCTGCAGTGGGCGCGCAGCCTCCGGATCTTGCGACTGTTCAGGGCTGGCTGGCCGCGGCGTCTCAGGGAAGCTCGCAGATTCCGCCGGCCCAGGACCTGCTGCAGCAGCGGCTCCCGCCACCTGCGCCGGCGCGGGTGGTTAATCTGACGCCGCCACCGATGGCCACTGCCTCGAGCATGGCCGAGATCCCTCAGGGCCTGATGGATGTTCAGGGCCGGATCCAGCAGCTCCCAGGTGCCGGCGGAGGCGCAGCACGCGTGAACGCTCCGGCCGGTGGCGGGAATGCAGAAGTGGCCCTCACGCCGATGCAGCCACCTGATATTGGGGCGATGATGGAGCTGGGGCTGCATCGCCTGACGGTGAGCATTCCCGCCGGGCAGTCAGCCTACTCCGGCCAGTTCCTCGCCGACCGCCCGGGGCTGTATCGACTTCACTGCAGGTTCAGCCGGCCCGGCGGCATGGCGACGCTGA
Source organism: Armatimonadota bacterium (assembly GCA_049975765.1). Classification (GTDB taxonomy): domain Bacteria; phylum Armatimonadota; class Zipacnadia; order Zipacnadales; family UBA5352; genus JAYENL01. The sequence continues at coordinate 2,537 of JBNGDZ010000504.1, read as the reverse complement.
AGTGGTTCATCGACAGGCCGCAGGAGATGCTGCAGCTTCAGGATGGCGGTCATGGCCTTGCCAATCAGCGGCCCACGCCTGTGCTCGAGCGCAGTCAGGCTCTGGTCTCCGCGACGCCGCGGGTGGTCGGATGGCAGCCGTTGATCCAGGGCGCAGGGGAGCTGCGCGCCGAGCCGCAGAACACGGAGACCGATCACTACGCCTACTTCTGGCTTCGGGCCTCCGACGTGCCGATGACCGGCAGGCTGCAACTGCGGCTGGAGGTGACGCAGAACCTCAAGCTCGTCACGACGCAGGACCAGATCGAGGGCGCCGGGACCGGCACGGTGCCAGCTCAAGGACCCGTCAACGGAACCGTGATGGCGACGTGGGTAAAGCCGTTGGTCACTGAGCTGGGCAAGTCGGTGCGTCTGGGCCCCAATGAGTTCCCGCTATCGGTGGTCGAGACATCGATGCAGCCCAGCCCCGCGGAGCAGGCAGGGGGCGGGACGTGGGAGCTCACGGCCTACCTCGATCGTGTTCCGCCGGCCCCGCTCATGCAGGATCAGTTCGGGAACGTGGTCTACAGCCCGGCGGAGCCGACCAATCTGTGGAAGGACGTTCAGGTGCTCTACAACGGCGCCCCGGTGCCGGCTCAGCCTCTGGCAAGCCCACCGCCCGGAACCCCGCCGCGGGCCCTGCACAGGTGCGTTCAGGCCCCAAAGGGTGGCGTCTACAGTCTGCTCGTCTCGCCGGAAGGAGCTGTAGCCCTGGAGCAGCTGGCCATGTCCGGCAAGGTCTACAGCTACACGAGGGCCTTTGACCAGGCGAGCAACCAGTGGCAGCAGCAGCCCCGGTATGCGGGGGTCCAACAGGTCGAGGCCGGCTTCCTCTCGCGGGGCGGATCCCGCATGTCGATTGTCGCCGAGCTCGTCGGTCTGGAGCTCAAGAACCAGTTCGAGGGCGAAAAGGGCTACGACTCCGATGGCGAGTTCCATGTCGAGTGCACCACGAGCCTGATCCGCACGCCCAACATCGCCGGAGCTCCAACCGGCGCCATCGATGAGATCTACGACGGAGCGCAGGTGTGGGCGAGAACGCGCGGCTGGCCCGTCTTCGGGGCCTCTGTCGGGCGCTCGGTACGTATCCCGACCGACGCCCAGGGCCGCACCATCATCTACCCGCGCTACCTGCTCGCAGAATGGATAGAGGGTAGCGAGCAGTACAACGCTGGAAGCGCGGCGCTCGCGGTGTGGGAGGAGGATACTCCGAGCTACTGGGACATCAGTGTGAAGGTTCTCTACCGGGCGATCAAGCGGCTGGCGAAGATCTTCATCGCCGCCTACTCCGCCGACCTCGTGAAGGCAACCCAGGGCCTCGTTGAACACGTGAATGAGCTGTGTAACTACACGCCGACCGACGAGGACGACATCGTGGGCTACCCGGCTCTGGGCTGGGACGAGACCTGCGTCTTCCCCGGCGCCGACTTCACAGCGTTCACCATGAGAGCGGCTTCGGATCCCGCCTACACCACGGTGATGCAGTCGGGCCAGGCGGCCTGGATGACCGATGTGGCGCCCGGAGGAGACCCGCCGGCGGTCAGCGGCCACGTGATGATGCGGCGCATCCCCGCCTACTGGGCGCGAGCCGATGCACGTCTGTTGAGCTTCACCCTGAGCCAGGACCTCGATGACGGCAATGACCCGACCGACGTGATCGTGCTGAAGGGCAACTCGAACTTCACCAGCGACCGCGGGTGGAGCGAGCATCTCTACCCCACCGCGGTTGCGGGCGGCTACACCAGCGCCCAGGTCCATCCCGCGCAGGCCAACCAGCGCGTCGAGGTCGAGCCGGACAGCCCGCCGCCGGCCCTGGCGCAGGTCGTGCAGCAGTACGGCCTCGGGCAGTCGGCCGCGTTCTACATCGAGTGGGATCTGTGGGACCAGGATCCGGGGGGCGATGACACGCATATCGCCACCTTCTCCCGAACGTTCTACTACCACGACTTCCTCAAGAACGCCGGGCAGAAAGGTCAGTGGCAGTACCTCGACGGGGGCCAGACTCGAGTCAGCTACTACAGGGAGGGCGCCAACTACGTCGGACACTTCATCCTGGACGCACCCGGGGGTTATCTCAAGCAGCTCGAGGTGAAGGTCTACGCGCGCATATTCGAGGGCTGAGGGGCGCGGGGACAGCCCGTCCGTGCCCTCCACCGGTGCCTTGCAGAGGTGAGAGACGATGACACGTTCAGGCAAGATCGCGCTACGTGTGGCGGTCGCAGCGGTGCTCGGAGCGGCGTTGGTCACCCCGGCCTCGGCAGATGTCTGGATCTCTGGAAGTGTGCAGTACTGGGATCAGCTCCAGAAGCAGTATCTCCCGGCCAGACACGTCTCGGTGCAGGTTGAGGGGGACTGGTGGGAGCCCGATATCTGGACGACCACTGACGCCAACGGCAACTTCAGCGTCAAGCAGCGCGACCCGTACTGGGGGGACTTCGACATAAACATCGAGGCCTATGCGTCCACGCCCGGGCTTGTCGAGGTCTACGAGGACATGTT
>JBNGDZ010000503.1:0-3806 GCA_049975765.1 Armatimonadota bacterium | reverse complement strand
CCTCACATCACCAGATGTGGGTAAAGGCTAGCCATACGGCACGTCCCCCGCCCAGGTCAGCCCTTCAGTCCGACAACGCCTCCCCCCGTTCCGCGCAGGTCGGGCAAGTATCACCTCAGCGACAGGACCGTTGTTCCGTGGCACGGACGCTCCTGTCCGTGCAGACGCCGTATCGCGCGACGGCAGACGGGCAGAAGGCGCCCTCGGCGCCGGCCGTTTCCTTACCCCTCGCCCACAGCAAAGCGCAGGGCGTAGAGGTCCGCGTCGCGCATGGCGATGCGCAGCCTGACCGGCGTGCCGCCCCAGCTCCGCACGGAAGACGCCGCCGGCCAGGGCACCGGCATCTCGATCTCGTCCCCGTAGATCTCGGGGCAGTCCTGCAGGCTCAGGCCCGGCAGCGGCCGGCCCTGCTCGTCCTGCATCTCGACGCGGATGCCGCCCGCCGCGGACGTGGAGCAGTTCAGCACCAGCCGCTCGCCCTCGAAGGTGAAGGGCCTGGTAAGCAGCTCCCCGCCCGCGTAGGGCGCGTTGACCGACACGAAGCCATCGATCCGCACCGTTCCGCGCACGATCCGCGGGGCCGGCCGCCGATAGTCCTCCATCCAGTACACGGACAGCTCCCCCGGCGCGCTCGCGATCATACCTCGCACCACCATGAAGTTGCGCTCCGTCCAGCAGCGGCTGCCCAGCCCCGGTCGCACGAAGGCCTCCAGATGCCTGTGCCAGTGCAGGCCGTCGCGGCTGGTCATGAAGACCGCCTCCGAGAGGCCGTCGTTGGGCCACTCATCGACGCGCTTGCGGTGTGGCACGAAGCGCTTCGGGAAGGCCATCAGGAGGTACGGCGCGCGGTCGTAGGGCACCGTGGCGTTGGTGTAGAGATGCTCCAGCGGCGCCTCGCCCATGTCCAGCGGCTGCGGGTCGCTCCAGTGGATGAAGTCATCCGAGCGCGACAGGAAGATGTGCCGCACCGGGCCGATCCAGGTGCGCCCGAAAAGGCGGTACTCGCCCGCCACCTCGTCCCAGAAGCCCACGTTCTGGCTGTCGAGCATCACCTTGGGGTCGGAGGCCCTGAAGACGGGCTCCCCATCGTTGAGCTGCTGCCAGTGGATGCCGTCGGCGGAGGCGTAGGCCTGCAGCGAGTGCAGCCGCTCGCCGACGTCGGGGCCGTAGGCCAGCGCCTTATACTGCTCCTGCTCGGGGACGCCGGGGCGGGTGTCACGCACTGGCGCGAAGTTGTGCGCCCCGCGCTCCCCGGCCATGGTCTCGTCTGAGAGGATGACGTTGTTGTCCGCTGAGCCCTCGAACTCGATGAGGCCCAGCGACGGTCGGCTCCACTCGATGCCGTCCTCGCTCTCGGCCACGCACACGTAGGCGGGACCGCCCTCGTCCGGCCACCCGCGGTAGTACATCCGCCAGCCGCCCTCCCAGGGCACGACGGCCGGGTAGCCGCATAGCGAGCCCTCCCACGGTCGATCCAGGCAGATCACTGTGCCCTGCCGCTGGGGCGTGTGCAGGCGAAGGTCGAGCCCCTCCATGTGCTCGATCAGGAAGTCGTCGACGAACAGCTCCAGGCGCGATCCAAGCTCAATCATCTTCTCGCTCCATGGTGGATGTGATCGCACGCCGGACGTGTCTTCGCTGTCCGGCGGCTGGAACCTGCGTGACGAATCCGCTCCGGAGGGAACCCGGCGGGGCGCCCGAATCGTCTTACGGGCTGAGGGAGGCAAGCACGCAGAGGAGGGTTCATGATGGCCCGAAAGCTGCTGCTGTGCGCGGCCCTGCTAAGCATCGCCGCCTGTAGCGCGCTCGCCGACGGTATCCTCATCCCCGGACCGCCGGAGCGCCCGGAGCCGGAGGTCCCCTGGTTCACCATCAAGTACCACCATGTGGACGTGGCGATCCGCGATCAGGTCGCCACCACGGTCATCGATCAGGTCTTCGTCAACGAGTCGAACCGGGAGGTGGAGGCGACCTACATCTTCCCGCTGCCGCCAGACTCGGTCGTCCAGGACTTCGCGGTGGAGGCCGATGGGCAGAAGATGGAGAGCCGGCTGCTGGAGGCCGATGAGGCCCAGCGTATCTACGAGGAGATCATGCGTCGGCGCAGGGACCCGGCGCTCTTTCAGTACGCCGGCAACGACACCTACCGGGCCCGCATCTACCCCATCCCGGCCGGCGGAGAGCGCCGCATCGTTATCACCTACTCCGAGCTGCTGCCCCAGGACGCCGACGTCGTCGAGTACCTCTACCCCATGAGCACGGAGCAGTTCTCGACCAAGCCGGTGGCCGAGACGGTCTTCAACTGCAGCATCGAGTCCCGCGACCCGATAGCCAGCGTCTACTGCCCCTCCCACAACGTGTCCATCGATCGCAAGGACCAGCGCCACGCCACGGTCTCCTACGAGGAGAGCAACACGCGTCCCGACCGGGACGTGCGCCTCTACTACACGGTGTCGCACGATGAGGTTGGGACACATATCCTCACCTACAAGGAGCGGGGCGAGGACGGCTTCTTCCTGCTGCTGTCGGCGCCGTCGGTGGAGCGCGACGCCGACCCGCTGCCCAAGAACGTGGTCTTCGTCCTCGACCGCTCCGGCAGCATGAGCGGGGAGAAGATCGAGCAGGCCCGGGATGCCCTCACCTTCTGCGTGAACCGGCTGGAGGAGGAGGATCGCTTCGAGATCATCACCTTCAGCGACAACATCCGCTCCTTCGGGGAGAAGCTGCAGCCGGCCACGCCGGAGCGGGTGAGGGACGCGCGAGGCTTCATCGCGCAGATGGAGGCCGCCGGCTCCACGGACATCAACGCCGCGATGCAGCTCGCCATGCAGCGGCGCGACGAGGGGCGGCCCAACTACATCGTCACGCTCACCGACGGCCTGCCCACCGCCGGCGTGACCGACCTCGATGAGATTCTGGCGAACGTGGAGGACGCGCGCGAGCAGATCCAGGAGGCGTCCACGCGCGTGTTTGTCTTCGGCGTCGGCTATGACGTGGACACCCACTTCCTCGATGAGATGTCGCTGGACAACGGCGGCGTGGCCGCATACGTGCGCCCCGAGGAGAGCATCGAGGCCAAGGTCTCCAGCTTCTACGCGAAGATCTCCCGCCCCATGCTCACTGACATCACACTCGACTTCGGCGACGTAACCGCCTACGACATGTTCCCGAAAGAGCTGCCGGACCTGTTCTACGGCTCGCAGATCGTGGCTCTGGGCCGCTACGACGCGCGCACGGCCGGCGCCTGCACGGTCGCGCTCTCCGGCCAGACCCCGGAGGGCTCGCAGACCTTTGAGGTCAGGGCCAGCTTCCCGGAACAGAGCAGCACGCGGGAGTACATCCCGCCGCTGTGGGCGGCGCGCAAGATCGGCTGGCTGCTCGATCAGATCCGCCTGCACGGCGAGGAGAAGGAGCTGGTCGATGAGATCGTGCGCCTGGGCACGGAGTACGGGATCCTGACCGAGTACACCTCCTTCCTGGCCGAGGAGGCGGGGCCGATCACGGTGGAGGAGGCCGCGGACCGCCTGGCGGCGCCCGGAGGGGCACTCGGCGCCGGCGGAGCCCTGGCCACCGAGCGCATGGGCGGCTACGCCATCTCCCAGCGTGACAACGCCCAGGCAATGCAGACTGCGGACAACCTGGCGGCTCAGAACATGTACCAGAACGCCGAGGGGCAGTGGCAGCGCGTCGCCAACATCCGCAACGCCGGCCAGCGCGGGTTCATCCAGCAGGGCGAGCAGTGGGTGGACAGCCGCCTGCGCGTGGTTGGGGAGCAGGAGCTTGATCCGGAGCTGCAGGTGCAGGCC
>JBNGDZ010000502.1:0-3813 GCA_049975765.1 Armatimonadota bacterium | reverse complement strand
GTCAGGCTCAGGGCGTGACGTGCCCGTTGGAGGCCGTCAGCGGCCAATCCGGGTGCGTTGGCACACGCTTGACTTCATGGTGCGTTTGTGCTACCGTCTGCCCAAGGTATCTGCCCGTCGGCCTGGCGACGGGTCAGTGAGTCCTAAGGGCGCACCTACGTCCGCCGCGCCGACCGCGTCCGCGGGCATAGCGTATTACTGAATGCAGAACGGGGTCACACCAGGTGTCACAGACGTGCAGGGAGGGTCACTGCATGGAGAGGCTCGGCTCGCTTCTGTGGAGTAGCCTGTTACTCCTCGCGCTTCTCGGACTACTCGCTAACGCCGCTGCTCCCATCGCCGTCGCTGCTCCTGTCGTCAAGATCACCGATCCCCAGCATGGTGACGTCGTCAGGGGCCGGATGCTGGCGACCGTTGCCTACCGCAGTGATTCCGACCGCCCGATTGCGAAGCTCGATCTGCTCATCGACGGCGAGGTGGCACGCGAGTATGCTCTCGCGACCCCTAAGCTGGAGGGGTCGAAGACCTTCTCGTGGGACTTCACGGCCGCACCGGGCAGCAAGCACACTGTCGGGGCGCGCGCGACGGACACGGCTGGTGAGGTGGGCTCGGCGAGGATTACTGTCACCGTCGCCGACGCCGCGTCCGTGGGCGCCGACGGCCAGGATCGGGTTCCGCCCGTCATCAGCATTTACTACCCGGCACAGGGCGCCGAGGTGGAGGGCGAGGTGGAGGTCAAGGCTGAGGCCACCGACAACGTCGGGGTCATGGCGGTATTCTTCTACGTTGACGGTAAGTTCCACACCGCGATCATGAACACTCCACCATACACTGCGCACTGGCAGACTGAACGTGTTGCCGACGGACCCCACGTGCTCCAGGCCAAGGCCATGGACGAGAACGAGAACACCGGCAGCTCCGCGGAGGTCACGGTCTTCGTCCGAAACCACGACATGACACAGGCTCCGGAGGGGGCGCTCCAGACGGAGGGCGTGGCGCAGGGCCTGCCGCCCGCCCCCGCCGTTGGTGCTCAGACCGGAGTGACGGAGACGACCTTCGGCGGCCAGCCCGACCAGCCGCAGATGATCGCCGCGCTGTCGCCGGGCGAGGCGCTGTCAGCGCGCGTGGGCTACGTCCCGGCGACGGGCGACGGGCCGATGAGCGGTCGCACATCCCAGCCTCGCCGAGTGCTTCCCGGCATGGAGGCGCCGCGCGCTGCCGACGCTGAGGGTGGCTTGGCATGGTCCGGGGCTGTGGCGACGCCTGACGACGAGTTCGAGGGTCCCGCCATGGCCACCGGGGCTTCTGGGCCGCGCACGACCGAGCCGAGGCAGGCGCGGTGGGTCGTTGATCAGACCGCACCCCCGGTCGCTACGCGGGCATCGGCGCGCCAGGAGATGACGGCCGCTGAGACCCGTGCCGGGCAGGCGACGCAGCAGGCCTCCCCCGAGGCGGAGTCTGAGACGCTGTTGCTCGCCGCGCGCGCGACGACGCCGGAGCGAACTCTGGCCCCCAGTGCCACGCTCGCGGCCGGCGAGGGAGGGGCGCCGGTGGGGCAGATCGAGGCCCACAGCGCCGTGAGCGCCGCCGAGCTCACCCCCGCGGACAGCCTGCTGAGGACCTCCACCGGGGAGGACGAGTCGTTGGCCGGTGCTGCCCGCATCGCGTTGCTGCCGGAGCGCGCCAGCCGGGCGACCATTCCTGCCGACGGCCGGCTGACCAGGCCCGAGGGCACGCCCATTGCGCCCGTGGCGTCGATGTCCTTCGAGCAGGCCAGGATACTCTTCGACCAGCAGGCGCTGGCGCTGCTGGCGCAGCCCGAGGTGCGGGAGGGCATCTCCATCGCACCGCTGCGCGAGATCTTCGAGCACAGCGGCGGCGTGCTGTTCTGGTACCCGGTCAAGAAGCGCGTGCGGGCGGTGCGACCGGGCACGGAGATGCACATTCAGATCGGTGACCCGTCGGTGACGGTGAACGAGCAGCCCCAGGTGCTGGAGGTGGCCCCCTACATCAAGAAAGGGCGCACCATGGTGCCGCTGCAGTTCATCTGCGATACGCTTGACGTGACCGTTACCTACAATCCCGAGACCCACCGGATCTGTCTGACGAGCAACGACTTCTAGGGGAAACCGGCCGCCGGACCAGGCGGCCTCAGGTCGTCTGTCACCCAGCCCCAGGGCCGCTCGCATGGGGCTGATTCATTAGCCGCGCCGGGGACTTCTCTGACGCGCCGGGCGGCACGGAAGGCAGCGTGGGCATGTCCGAGAACACGATGCTGAGAACCAACGACTGCGGGCACCTCGTCGTGGGCGGCTGCGACGTCGTCGAGCTGGCCCACAAGCACGGGACGCCCCTGTACCTCTACGACGAGCAGCGCATTCGCGAGCGCTGCCGGGAGTACAGGCTGCAGTTCGGCGAGCGCTATCCCGACGTCGAGATCGCCTACGCCGCCAAGGCGGCCCTGACCACCGGCCTGGCCCGGCTGATGGATCAGGAGGACCTGGCTCTGGACGTGGCCTCCGCTGGTGAGCTCTACACCGCTCTGCAGGCCGACTTCCCCCCAGATCGCATCAAGATGCACGGCAACTACAAGTCCAATCAGGAGTATCGCATGGCCCTGGAGGCCGGCGTCGGCAGGGTGGTCGTGGACAGCCTCATCGAGCTGCGGCAGCTCCAGGCGTGGGCGCACAAGATGGGCAAGGTCGTGGACATCCTCATCCGGGTGCGCCCGGGCATCCACACCCACACCCACGAGCTGATCCAGACCGGTCAGGTTGACAGCAAGTTCGGCCTGGGCATCTTTGCGGGGGAGGCCCACCGGGGCGTGCGGATGGCCCTGGAGCTCGAGAACCTGCGGCTGCGGGGGGTGCACTGCCATGTCGGCAGCCAGCTCCTGGAGACGGACTGCTTCGAGCACACCGTTGACCAGATGGTGCAGTTCATGGCCCGCCTGCGCGACGACCTGGGCTTCGAGTGCGAGGACCTGGACCTCGGCGGCGGCCTGGGAATCCGCTACACCGAGCTGGACCATCCGCCCACCGTGGCGGAGCTGGCGGAGGCCATCTGCCCGCGGCTGCGGGAGCGCCTGGCCGCGCACGACCTGCCCGAGCCGCGGCTGATCCTCGAGCCCGGACGCTCCATCGTCGGCGAGGCCGGGGTCACCGTATACACCATCGGCGTGGTCAAAGAGATCCCGGACCTGCGCACCTACATCTCGGTTGATGGCGGGCTCTCCGACAATCCCCGCCCGGCCCTGTATGATGCTGTCTATGAGGCCGTGGTCGCGAACCGCGCCGACGAGGAGCCCACGCAGTGGGTGCGGGTGGCCGGCAAGCACTGCGAGACCGACACCCTCATCGATGACGCCCATATCGCCGAGGCCGAGCCCGGCGACCTGCTGGCGGTCTTCGCCACAGGGGCCTACAACTACGCTATGGCGTCCAACTACAACCGCTTCACGCGGCCCGCGGTCGTCCTCTGCTGCGACGGCAATGACGAGCTGCTGGTGGAGCGAGAGACGCTGGCGGACCTGGTCTCACACGACCGCGTGCCGCAGCATCTGGCGGTCGAGGAGCCGGATCCGGACCGGTGCGTGGCCGGGGAGTGACGGCGCCTGCAGCTTGACGACCGGCTCGACGACGCCCTGCGCTCGCGCCTGAAGCGGCTGGGGGAGCTGGCGGAGCGCTGCGGCGCCGCCGTGTGGCTGGTGGGCGGGCCGGTTCGCGATCTGCTGCTGGAGCGGCCGGCCCCGGACCTGGACCTGGCCGTGGAGGGACCGCCGGAGGCCGTGGCGCGCACCGTCGCCGAGGAGTT
>JBNGDZ010000501.1:0-3826 GCA_049975765.1 Armatimonadota bacterium | reverse complement strand
GGACATCGGCACCGCCAAGCCCACTGCCCGGGAGCGCGCCCGGGCGCCGATCCACCTCATCGACTTCGTGCCCCCCGACGGCGAGTACACGGTCGTGGACTTCACCCGAGACGCGGAGCGTGTCATCGCCGACATCCACCGCCGCGGTCACCTGCCCATTCTCTCCGGCGGCACGGGGCTGTATCTTCGGGCGCTGACTGAGGCCTTTGACTTCCCTCCCGGCCCGCAGGATGAGCAGGTGCGGCAGCGCCTGCGCGCCGAGGCCGAGAGTGTCGGCCCGGAGGCGCTCCACGGCCGGCTGGCCGAGGTAGATCCGGCCGCCGCGCAGCGCATCGCCCCCCGGGACACGCGTAGGATCGTGCGGGCGCTGGAGGTCTGGGAGCGCACGGGGGAGCCGATCTCGGCGCAACAGGACGTTGACGCCCGCCGGGGCAGTCACTATAATTGCGCGAAATACGTCCTCACAGCCCCCAGAGGGATGCTCTTCGACCGAATCGAGCGCCGCGTCGATGAGATGATGGAGGCGGGATGGCTGGACGAGGTGCGGCGTCTCGCGGACTCCGGCGTCACCTCCAACTGCCAGTCGATGCAGGCCATCGGCTATCGACACCTGCTGGAGCACCTCAGTGGCGAACGCGACCTGGATGAGACCGTCCGGCTCATCAAGCGCGATACCAGGCGCTACGCCAAGCGGCAGATGACGTGGCTGCGCAGCGGGCAGGGGTATCGGTGGCTCTCGATGGGCGGCGACCGGCAGCGGAGGGCGTGTCGGGAGATGCTTGTCGTCGCGGCTCATAACCTCACCGAGGGGGAGAGATGACCATGTCCGGAAAGCCGCACGTTCAGGATGAGTACCTCAACGAGGTGCGGACCTCGGAGACGCCGGTGGAGATCGTGCTGCTGAGCAACAGGTCGCTCAAAGGGGTCGTCGAGGCCTTCGACAACTTCACGATCAGACTGCGATGCAAGCGGGATGCGGTGCTGATCTTCAAGAGCGCGGTCGCGGTCATTGGGCCGATCCGCGAGAACAGCGGCGAAGACACGTGACGGGGCGGGTGCCAGATGCCACTTCGGTTCACGAAGATGCACGGGCTGGGGAATGACTACGTCTACATCGACGGCCACGACCAGGACCTGGCGAGACTTGACCTGGGCAGGCTGTCGTCACTGGTCTCCGACCGGCACTTCGGGGTAGGCAGCGACGGGCTGATCCTGATCCTGCCCTCGGAGACGGCCGACTTCCGCATGCGCATCTTCAACCCCGATCAATCCGAATCCAACATGTGCGGCAACGGCATCCGCGCCATGTCGAAGTACGTCTACGAACACGGCCTCACTGAGAGGACGGAGCTGGAGATCGAGACATCGGCGGGGATCATCAGGCCGTCGCTGAGGGTCCAGGATGGCACGGTGACCTCCGTCACGGTGGATATGGGCGAGCCGCGACTGGCCCGCCGGGACATCCCGATGACCGGAGAGCCGGCCGATGAGCCCGTCATCGATGAAAAGCTGGACGTGGCGGACGAGGTTCTGCGCGTCACGGCGGTCTCGATGGGCAACCCCCATTGCATCGTGTTCGTGGCGGACGTCCGGGAGGCGCCTGTGGAGGAGCTGGGGCCGATCATCGAGCATCACCCGGCCTTTCCCGAGCGCACGAATGTGGAGTTCGTCGAGGTCGTGGACCGCGGGCACGCCCGTATGCGGGTCTGGGAGCGCGGTGCGGGCGAGACGCTGGCCTGCGGGACCGGCGCATCGGCCACCTGCGTGGCCTGCGCCCTCAACCACAGGACCGACCGCGACATCGAGGTGGAGCTGCCGGGAGGCACGCTGGAGATCGAGTGGCGGGAGGACAAGCACGTCTTCATGACCGGACCCGCCACAGAGGTCTTCCAGGGCGAGCTGCCGGACGAGTTCATCGCGCCCGCACGCATCTGAGGGGGAGCATCAGGAAGCGGCCGGCCGGCTGGCTGCCGGGCGGTCGCGGTATTCCATCCGGACGCGAGGGAGCCCGAGCATGGAGCAGGCACAACGACTTCAGCGAATCCCGCCGTACCCTTTTCGTGAGGTCGCCGCACTGAAGACGAAGATGATCGAGGAGGGCAACGAGCCCATCGACTTCGGCATCGGCGATCCGGACATGCCCACCCCGCAGTTCGTCATCGACGCCCTCTGCGAGGCCGCGCATGACCCGGAGACCCACCCCTACGATGAATCCGGCTTCGGCACGGAGGGCTATAAGCGGGCCATCGCTGAGTTCGTCGATCGCCGCTTCGGCGTGCAGGTGAGCACCGACGGGGAGATCCAGAGCACCATCGGCGCCAAGGAGGCGCTGGCGCACATCGTCTGGGCCTACATCGACCCCGCCGACGTGGTGCTGGTGCCCGACCCGGCCTACTCTGTGTACAAGGTCCAGACAAGCTGGTGCGGCGGCGCACCCTTCCCGATGCCGCTGAGGGCCCAGAACGACTTCCTGCCGGATTTGGAGGCCATCCCGGAGAGCGTCCGCCAGCAGGCCAAGATGATGTTCCTGAACTATCCGAACAACCCCACCGGGGCGGTGGCGCCGCCGGCGTTCTACGAGGAGGCTGTGGCCTTCGCGCGGCGATACGACATGGTAATCGTCCAGGATGCGGCCTACTGTGAGGTCTTCTACGACGAGGACGACCGGCCGCGCTCCATCCTGGAGGTGGACGGAGCCAGAGACGTGGCCATCGAGATGCACTCGCTGTCGAAGACCTTCAACATGACCGGGTGGCGCGTGGGCTGGGCCATGGGCGGCGCCGAGCACGTGGCGGCGCTGTCGGCGGTGAAGAGCAACGTGGACTCGGGCACCTTCATGGCGCTGCAGCGCGCCGCGGCCGTGGCGCTGGACAGCTATGAGGAGTTCGCGCCCCGGATGCAGGCCGAGTATCGGCACCGCCGCGACGCCCTGGTGGCCGGCCTGCAGAGCCTCGGATGCCCCATCGAGCCGCCGAAGGCCGCGTTCTACCTGTGGCTGCCGGTGCCCGAGTCGGAGACGAGCGAGTCCTTCGCGAAGCGGCTGCTGGCCGACTGTGGAGTCCTGACCATCCCCGGCGGCGTCTACGGGCCGGTCGGCGAGGGCTTCGTGCGCATGTCGCTCACCATCAAGGGTGAGGACAAGCTGGGGCAGATCGAGCAGGCCATCGAGAGCATGAGACGTGGTGGCATCCGCTGGTAGCAGCGCCCCGGAGCAGAGGTGAGCGCGCTTTGAGCCGAATGGAGCAGGAGGAGTCCGGGCAGGAGCAGACCGGTGTGGAGCGCGCCATCCTCGTGGGGATCGAGGACCTTCACGGTCGCAGCCGCCGGTCGATGCGGGAGCTGATCGACCTCGCCAAGACCGCCGGCGCACAGGTCATCGACCTGGTCACTCAGCCTCGCGAGAAGCCCGACCGGCGCACCTACATCGGCAGCGGTAAGCTCGAGGAGCTCAGCCGCGAGGTGCTTGAGACGGGCGCCGACCTGGTGATCATCAACGGCGAGCTCTCCCCGGTCCAGAATCGCAACCTCGCCGAGGCCCTGGAGTGCAAGGTCCTCGACCGCACCGAGCTGATTCTGGACATCTTCGCCCAGCACGCCCACACGCGGGAGGGGAAGCTGCAGGTGGAGCTGGCGCAGGCCCAGTACACCCTCCCCCGCCTGGCCGGACGCGGCACCATGATGGACCGCATCGGCGGCACCGGTGCCGGCACGGGCATCGGGGTGCGCGGGCCGGGCGAGACAAAGATCGACATCGAGCGCCGCACGCTGCGACGCCGCATCCAGCGCCTGGAGGACGAGATCGATGAGGTGCAGCGGCGGCGGCAGG